>JAEWMV010000219.1 GCA_023393045.1 Bacillota bacterium
AAAAATTCCCAAATGAGCTCGCCGGTGTTGAGTCCGCAGTTCTGTTCGGTCGGCCACCTGTGATCAAACCTTTTGATGAGGTAATACCATATTTGCACTTCGCTGCCCTCGCCGGAATAGGTGCGGATGATGAAATCGCCCTCCTCTTCCTCTGTCACCACATCGGCGCCTCCCAGATCGGCCCAGAATTGGAGCACTTCGTCCAACGCGGGCGCGCCGCCCCAGCCGCCGTCCAAAAACACCGTGCCGTCTATCGGGATAGTATAATCCGACTTGCCGTGCACCTGCAATATCGGGATGGGCGAAGCCTCTCCCCTGTCCTCCCAGCACTTTCCGCTCATGGTTCCCGCCACGCTCGCAATGGCGCGAAACGTGCCGGGCGCCCTCAGCGCGAGCGTATAGCACATAAAAGCGCCGTTGCTAAGACCCGCCGCAAAGGTCGCGCCGGCGTCAAAGGCGTAAGTGTCCTGCAGATAGGCCGCAAGCGCCGTGAGGTAGCCCGCGTCGTCCACATCGGAATAGGTAAAGTCGGCATTCCAATGGTTGTTGGGAAATTGCTCGTCGTCGCTGTTGAGCCCCTGTGGGTACACGACGGCAAAGCCATATTTCTCGGCAATGGGATTCATGCCCGTCGTCTGCATGAAATTCGAGGCAAAGTCGCCGTATCCGTGCAGGAAAAACACCAGCGGGGCGTAGTCCCGTATGGTTTTGGGGATGTAGAGCATATAGGTGCGCTTGACGCCGTTATATTCAAAGGTGTGATGCTTGGCCTTGCCTATCTCTTCCTGCGGAATGTGGAGCAACGGCTGAGGGGAAGGGGTACCCGCGCCCGGCTCCGGGGTATCCACTGCCGGCGCGGCGGTTGTGCTTTCGGGCGAAGTCCCCGTCGGCTCCGGCGCGGATGTTTCGGCGTTTGCTGTTGTGGGCAGCGGCCGGACTTGCCCACCGTACGAACAGCCCGCATAGGCGATGCACAAAAAAACCAGCAGTATCGCTATCAGTTTCTTCACTGTATTTTCCTCCTGATGATGACGCAGCGCGCACAAATAAGCCTGCCGCGCGGAGCGCGCGGACACTACATGCGCTGAAAATCGATTTTCTTGTTTTCAAAGGTGGCCGCCGTGATGGGGCTCACATTGTTTTTAAGGATGGCCTCGCTCCAGTAATAGTCCTGGGATTTGAGATGCTTCCTGAACTGGCCGGGCGGAATCATCACATGCTTGGTGTATACCCTGTTGAAGTGGGTGATGTTGATAAAGCCCGTCTGCCTGCTGATTTCCGCAAGCGGCAGTTCGGTGTATGAAATCAGCTCCACCGCTTTGCGCACGCGGATGATCATGAGGCACTCAAAGATGGTGACGGTGGTTTCTTTCTTAAAGAGATTGCATAGATAACTCTTTTGTATGCCGGTTTGCGCAACGATATCGTCCAGCGTCAGCTGCCTCATATAATTGGCCTCCATGAAGCGGATGACGTCCTTCACATAGGAGGAATAGGACGAAATGTCGATGTACTTGGAGAGGGAGCTTTTCTCGCGCCTTTTTTTTGCGCTGAGCCTGAAGAGGATGGCATAGAGGTAGGTCAGCATCACTTCCTCCGTTGCCGACGTCTGGTTGTTGTTCTCCTCGAACATCTCCTTTAAAAGCGCTTCGGAAAAGGCGTCGCTTTTGATGTGATAATCTATATCGGAGCAGATTTCCGTAAGGTTTTTTGAAAAAGAAAAAAACTTGACTTCGAAGTAATAGCCCGCCTCGCCGCCCGTGTTGGTGATGGAGTGCGCGACGTTGAGCGGGATGAAAACCGTGTCGCCCACGTCCGCCAGCAGCTCCTGCCCGCCGATCGTGTAGCGATAAGCACCCTTTACCACATGGGTCAATTGATAATAGGGATGGTCATGCTCCTTGAACGTGCTTCCGCCTTCCAGCATGGAGAGCCCGGCCATGAGTATCTGCGCGCCCGATTGTCCCTGTGTTTGCGCTGTGCTGCTGTGTGTCAAAACTGCTGCACCCTTTCTGTAAAAAATGCCGCTTCGTCCATCCGGAGGGGGAGCATCCGGTCCGCGCGTTCTTTCCCGCGCTTTATCGCTTTATGATACCATAGCCCGTCGGATTTTGCCTCATTTTCTTTCGTCCGCGGCCACCCCTGAAAATTTAACCTGAATGAGACGTCTGCTTCCGAAATTCCGCATGGAACCGTTCATGGAACCGTTGGCACCCCGCGCGCGGACGCGCGGAGCACCAACGGCATAAGTGGGATATCAATAGTGCAAACCGAATTGTTATTGAATGCCCTCGAGCATTTCCTCAAGCGTCTGGAAGTCAGCGATGACGGACCAGTTGGTGCCGTTTTCGCTCTCCATGTCCATGATTTTGAACACCATCTTGGAGACGCCCTTGCGCTGTCCGTCGGAGAAATCCACTTCGACGCCGAAGGGGCTCACCAGCGGGCCGCCCTCCTCGAGCGCGCGCATGTAGTTTTCCCATGTGATATCCTGGCCTTCTATGCGATAGAGGCCCTGGCAGAACATGTAGGAAGCGATCCAGCCCGCGATGGCATAAGAG
>JAEWMV010000044.1 GCA_023393045.1 Bacillota bacterium
CCAAAGAGCCATACGGACATCATGATGTCGATAAGCTTTGGTATAAAGCCCGTTTCGACGGGGGAAATCACGCGGCCGTAGTCGGAGGTTTGCCGCCTCCTCGCAATCTGCATGATGACGATGCCAAGCAGGGCGAAGCCCGCGCCCGCGAGCAGCGCGCCGAATACGCCGATAAAGCCCCAGGACGCAAAAAAGCGCAGTATCTCCTGCCCCGAAACAAAGCCGGCCCCGAAGAGGGTGCCGGTATAGGCCGCCGATATGCCGGCGACGTTTTTAAAACGTTCTTTCATACAAGGGCGATTATAACACATTGCGCCTTATGAAAACAGGGTGAATTTCGCCGCGCCGGTGATATAATAAATAGAATAATGCGCTTGAAGCAGGGAGGCGAAGATATGGCAAAGGCCGTTCCGCAGATCGATTACGCACTATGCGTCAAATGCGCCCAGTGCGCGATGTGGTGCCCCATGAACTATCTCACGATGACGCTAAGTGATTCGGAGGATCCCGCGCATCCATATCCCGAAAAAACGGGGCGCGTGTGCATCGGCTGCGGCCAGTGCGCGAAGGAATGCGCGGCGGGGGCGATACAGATGGAGCGCATAGGCGGCTGAGTGTGCCTGAAAGCGCGCGGAATCGTCTGCGCGCTCTTGAATAGGACGTGCCGCTGTTGATATAATAGAATCACAATTTTTCAGATGGGGGGATCAGGCGCATGGCAATTTTCGACAAGATAGGCGAATTTGCAAAATCCGCTTCCGGCAAGGCGGAGGACAAGATCGAAACGCTCCGCCTCAACGGCAAGATCAGGACCGAACAGCAGACCATACAGGGCTATAAGGCCGAGCTTGGCGCGCGTTATTGGGAAAAGATTGCCGCGGGCGAAGTGGAGCCCGACGCGGGCGTGACGGGCCTTGTGGATAAGATCAAGGCGTCGCTTGCCGTCATCGCGGACACGGAAGCTGAGATTAAGAAGATTGAAGAGGAGCGCGCCGCAGCCGAGGCCGCCGCGAAAGCCGCCGCCGAGGAAGCCGCAAGAGCTGCAGCCGAGGCGAAAGCGGCCGCAAGCGTTGCAACCGCCGCCGCGACCGTGGCAGCTGCGGCCGTTTCCCCGGTCGAACCCGTGCAGGCGCAGCAGGCTGCCCCGACAAGCTTTGAGGCGGCAACGCCTGTGCAGGGCGAGTATCATTTCGGCGCGCCTTCCGCACCCGCCGCACCTGCCGCACCCGCCGCGCCCGTACAGGACGCGCCCGCGGCGGAAGAACGCAAGTGCGCAAACTGCGGCGTTGCATTGGCGCCCGGCACGCGCTTCTGCCAGGAATGCGGCACGCCCGCGCCGGTTGCGGCGCCCCAGAAGCGCTTCTGCGCGAATTGCGGAAAGGAGCTCGCGCCCGCGGTGCGTTTCTGCCCGGAGTGCGGCGCGAAAGCATAAAGGAGAAAGATGAAGAGCAAAGTATACTTTACGAACATGCGCACCACCTTCCGGGAATCGCTTCCCGCGAAGCTCACCCGCCTCATCGACAAGGCGGGGCTCGGCTCCATCGACATGAAGGGCAAGTTCGTCGCCATCAAGATCCATTTCGGCGAACCCGGCAACCTCGCCTATCTTCGCCCGAACTGGGCGAAAGCGGTCGCGGACTATGTCAAAAAACGTGGAGGGAAGCCCTTTTTGACGGATTGCAACACGCTCTACGTCGGCGGCAGGCGAAACGCCATCGAGCATCTTGAGAGCGCGTACGTCAACGGCTATTCGCCCTTTTCCACGGGCTGCCACGTCATCATCGCGGACGGACTCAAGGGCACGGACGAGGCGTATGTCGACATAAACGGCGAGGAGGTCAAACAGGCGAAGATCGGCCGCGCGCTCGCGGATGCGGATATCGTCATCAGCCTCAACCACTTCAAAGGGCACGGCTCGACGGGCTTTGGCGGCGCGATCAAGAACATCGGCATGGGCGGAGGCTCCCGCGCGGGCAAGATGGAGCAGCACAGCGCGGGCAAGCCCGGCATCAGCAAGAAGAAGTGCATCAACTGCAAGACCTGCGCCACGATGTGCGCGCAGGACGCGCTCTCCTTTGACAAGGGCTATGCCGAGGTGGACGAGGAGCGCTGCGTAGGCTGCCACCGCTGCCTGGGCGTGTGCCCGACGGACGCCATCAACACCCTGTGGGACGCGGACAAGGCCATACTCAACCGCCGCATGGTGGAGTACGCCATGGCCGTCGTAAAGGGCAAGCCCAACTTCCACATCAGCCTCGCGATAGATATTTCGCCCAACTGCGACTGCGAGGCCAACAACGACGTCCCCATCGTGGGGGACGTGGGCATGTTCGCCTCCTTCGACCCCGTGGCCATCGATCTCGCGTCCGCGGACGCGGTCAATGCCATGCCGGTGAATCCCGGCGGCCGCATTGAGAAGCATCCGCACGGCGATCACATGTGCGCCAACCATCCCGAAACCAACTGGCGCGTGCAGATCGAACACGGTGTGAAGATGGGCTTGGGGAGCGACCAATACGAACTGATTAAAATATAAAATCGCGCAACGCGGGCAGGGCCGGAATTTCCGGCCCTGTTTTCAAAAAATGATTGACACCATCGGCGCGTTTTTGTATAATGGACAACGCCGTGAGAAAAGTGCTCGGTTCGTCTAGTGGCCTAGGACACCGCCCTCTCACGGCGGGAACAGGGGTTCGACTCCCCTACCGGGTACCAAAACCAAAGCCCCATCCTGTAAGGATGGGGCTTTGGTTTTCTTTGATAAATAGGTAGGGGAGTCGAAGGGCACGGCCGAGCCACGCGAAGCGAAAAACAGTCCTGTGAACTGTTTTTCAGTGCCCCGGGCTGGCGGCGGCACTGCCC
>JAEWMV010000157.1 GCA_023393045.1 Bacillota bacterium
CGCGATGCGCGCCGCGCGTTCAGTATCATACTCGCGGCCGGAAAGGATGAAGCCGCGACTCTCGCACACCGCCTCCAAAAGCGCGTGCGGGGGCATGCCGGGTTTTATCGCCTTGTAGCGCGCCGCCACCTCGTCCGGATGGCGCGCGTTGAGTTCAAAGAGAAGGTCGCCCGCAAGCTGCTCGATATCCATGATGTCGTCGTTGATGGAGCCGATGTAGGCGAGATGCTTGGCAAGCTGAGGGTCCTCAAGCTTCGGCCAGAGGAGGCCGGGCGTATCCATCAGCTCGAGATACGCGCCTATTTTCACCCACTGCTTGCCCTTGGTGACGCCGGGCCGGTCCCCCACCTTGGCGCGGTTTTCGCCCGCGATGCGGTTGATGAAGGTGGATTTGCCCACGTTGGGGATGCCCACCACCATTGCCCGCACGGTTTTCATGACGCCCTTTTGCCTCATGCGCGCCACCTTTTCCGCCGCCGCCCGCTCGATGGCGTCGATGGCGGCCTTGCGCTTGTTTGCGCTTGTGGCGACGAAGTCCATCGCGGCAAAGCCTTCCTCGCGGTAGCGCGCGAGCCATGCCTTTGTTGCCGGGGGCGAGGCGAGGTCGCTTTTGTTGAGAAGGATCACCCTGTTTTTGCTTGCAAACAGGCTGTCGAAATCCGGGTTGCGCGTGGCGCGCGGGGCGCGTGCATCGGCAAGCTCCACCACAACGTCTATGAGCGCGAGGTTTTCCTCGAGCATCCTTTTCGCCTTGGCCATGTGGCCCGGATACCATTGTATCTGCATCGTTTGCCCCCCCCTATGTTCCCCAATGTGAAGCAAAGCCCCCGAAGGCCGTAGCCGCGGGGGCTTGAAAATCGATTGGCTTATTTTTCGTCGATGCGCTCGACGATCTTGGCCGCCTTGCCGGAACGATTCCGCAGGTAGTAAAGCTTGGCCCTGCGCACGCGCCCGTGACGCACGACCTCGATGCGGCCGATGCGGGGGCTGTTGTACGGGAAAGTCCTCTCCACGCCCACGCCATAGGACATGCGGCGCACGGTGAAGGACTTGCGTATGCCGCCGCCCTGAATCTTAAGCACGATGCCCTCGAAGTTCTGCAGCCTTTCGCGGCTGCCCTCGATGACCTTTACAAAAACGCGGACGGTATCGCCGATCTCCAGCTTGGGGAGATCCGTGCGAAGCTGCTCTTTTTCCAATTCCCTGATGATGTCTGCCATTGTTTTCTCCTTCCTCACAGACGTTCGTATGAGCCATCCGCCCACATTGGACCGCCCGCTGTCACGACCGCCATTATAACACAGCGGTTTTTTCAATGCAATATGTTATTTTCCTTATTTCGCCCCGTTTTTCAGGCTTTCGAGGAAGGCGAGATCTGCCTTGTCAAGCAGAACCTTCTCTAAAAGCTCGGGCCGCCGCTCCAAGGTGAGCCGCAGCGCCTCGTTTCGCCGAAAGCGCGCGATGTGCGCGTGGTTGCCGTTTAACAGCACCTCCGGCACGTCCATGCCGCGAAAGCTCGCGGGGCGCGTATACTGCGGATATTCGAGCAAACCGTCCGAAAAGGACTCGTCCGCCGCGGAATCCGCGCTGCCGAGCACCCCGGGGATGAAGCGCGCCACGCAGTCGATCAATACCATCGCCGCAAGCTCGCCGCCCGTCAAAACATAGTCCCCGATGGAGAGTTCCATATCCATGGCGGGGGCCACGCGCTCGTCTATGCCCTCGTAATGCCCGCAGAGCAAAAGCAGGCGTTTTTCATCTGCAAGCCGCTTTGCAAGCGCGGGGGTCAAGAGTTCCCCTCTTGGGGAAAGCGTGACGCGCTTTGCCTCGTGCGCGGGGTCGACGGCGTCAAGGCAGGAATAGATGGGCTGCGCCATCATCACCATGCCGGCGCCCCCGCCGAAGGGGTAATCGTCCGTGTTGCGGTGCTTGTTTTCGGAATACTCCCTGATGTCGTGCAGGGCAAACTCCAGAAGGCCGTTTTCGACCGCACGGCCGAGCATGCTTGTCGAGAGAACTTCGCTGAACATCTGGGGGAAAATCGAGAGTATGTCAATCCTCAAAAAGCCCGACCTCCTCCAGCGCCGCCGCGTCGAGCACGACGCGCTTGGCGGCGACGTCTACCTCGCGCACAACCTTCTTGAGCGCGGGGACGAGCAACTTCTTCTCGCCCTCGATCACATACACGTCGTTTGCGCCGGTCTCCAGCACATCCGTGAGCGTGCCCAGGGCGTTGCCTTGATCGTCAAAAACCTTGCAGCCGATGAGGTCGCTTACGAAATACGTCCCCTCGGGCAATTGCACAGCGTGCGCCCTGTCCACGCACAAGTACGCGCCGCGAAGCGCCTCGGCCTCCTCGCGCGTCCCTACGCCCGAAAGCGCGGCGTATACGCTCCCCTCCCGCACGCCCACGTCGGACACGCGCACGGGAACATATTCGCCCTTTCTCTCAAGAAAAGCCTCCTTGAGCGCCTGGAAACGGGCGAGGTCGCCCGTAAGCGGCTCCAGCTTCACGGCGCCCCGTATGCCGTGCGCGCGCACGACGACGCCCACGCGGAGGTATTGCGCACGGGAGTCCATACTCAGACGATCTCGACGATGTACTTTTTGTTTTCCTTGATGGACGCGGCCTTGACCACCGTACGGATGGCCTTTGCGATGCGCCCCTGCTTGCCGATCACCTTGCCCATGTCCTCGGGCGCGACGGTAAGCTCAATGATCGTGGCCTTATCGCCCTGCTTTTCCTCAACCTTGACTTCCTCGGGCTTGTCCACGAGATTCATCGCGATGTATTTAACCAGCTCTCCCATGGCCTGCCTCGCTGACAAGTCCGGGGTCACTGTATCGCGCCGCTCTTTTTGAGCAGGCCGCGTACGGTGTCCGTGGGCTGCGCGCCGTTCTTGAGCCAGTACTGCGCCCTCTCGCCATCCACCTTGACCTCGGCGGGATCGGTGAGGGGATTGTAGTACCCGAGTTCTTCAATGAACGCGCCGTCGCGGGGCGCGCGGGAATCCGCGACGATGATGCGGTAGAACGGGGCCTTCTTTGCGCCCATCCTGCGAAGTCTGATCTTGACCATAATGGTTTTCCTCCTGATGCGTTTGCATTCTTTATCTATCCGAAAACGGTAAGCCCGTTCAGATCGTGAATCACTCCGGGGATTGTCAGGGGGCCGCGCTCCTTGACTTCCATTCCGGCTTCGGCGACATGCGCGCCGAAACGGATGAAAGCCGCAGGCTTTCGTACCTTACGCGCTTTGCCGCCCGGAAGCGCATGGCGTTTTAGGCAAAGCGTGAAATCTCAAAAAAGGGGCGAAGCCGCTTTTTTGACACTTAAAACCCGAACGGGAAGCCTTTGCGTCCGCCGCGCTTGAAGCCTTTCTTTCCCATGCCCGAAAGCTGCTTCATCATCTTGCGCCCGGCCTCGTACTGGTTCAAGAGGCGGTTAACTTCCTGTATGCTCGTGCCGCTGCCGCGCGCGATGCGCTTCCTGCGACCGGCGTTGAGTATGTCCGGCCGCCTTCTCTCCTGCGGCGTCATGGAGCGGATGATGGCCTGCGTGCGCGCGACCTGCTTTTCGTCGATCTCCATATTGCCGAGTTTGCTCGCATCCATGCCGGGCAGCATGCCGAGCAGGTCCTGCATGGAGCCCATGCTCTTCATCTGCTCGAACTGGTCGAGATAATCGTCCAGCGTGAACTCGTCGGAGCGGATCTTCGATTCAAGCTCTTTGGCCTTCTTTTCGTCAAAGGCGGTCTGCGCCTTTTCGATGAGGGTCATCACGTCCCCCATGCCGAGTATGCGAGACGCCATCCGATCCGGATGGAAAGGCTCTATGTCCGTGAGCTTTTCGCCCGTGCCGGAAAACTTGATGGGCTTGCCCGTGACGGCTTTGACCGAGAGCGCGGCACCTCCGCGCGTGTCCCCGTCGAGTTTGGTGACGATGACACCCGTCAATCCCAGCTTATCGTTGAAGGTTTTGGCCACGTTGACCGCGTCCTGTCCCGTCATGGCGTCGATGGTGAGAAGGATTTCCGCGGGGCGCACGGCGTCGCGTATGGCGGCGATCTCGTCCATCATGGCCTCGTCGATATGCAATCTTCCCGCCGTGTCGATGATGACGAGGTCGCAAAGGTTTCTTCGCGCCTGCTCGATGGCGAGCTTGGCGGTCTC
>JAEWMV010000201.1 GCA_023393045.1 Bacillota bacterium
TTCGTGGGCTGCCCGCATCTTTCCATCGGCCAGCTGCATGAGTGGACGGCAAACCTTGAGGCTGCGCTCAACAAAGAGGGCCGCGCAAAGGTCGCCATCCCCCTCGTGTTCACGGCCGCGCCCGCTGTGCGCAAGGAGTTTGAAAAGACCGGGGACGCGAAGAAGCTTGCGCGCTTCGGCGTGGTGCTCTCCTCCATCTGCCCGCTCATGTACATGAACAACCCGCTCTGCGGCAAGATGCCCGTCATCACCAGTTCCAACAAGCTGCGCACCTACACGAGCGCGCGCTATTATACCGACGGCGGGATACTCACATACGTCACAAAGGGGGTGCTCCAATGAAGCAGTTCAAGGGACGCTGCGTGGTGCCGGGGGCCGTCAGGGCCGAGGCGCTTGTTTCCCGCGGCGGGTTCAACACGCTCGCAAGCTTCCAAAAGGCGCTCATGTTCGGGGATAAACAGGCCAAGTGCTCCGACCAGAACAACCCCGACCTCTATAACAAGCCCATGTACCAAAAGGCGCTGTGCATGCCGCAGACCATCGGCTCCACCACGGGCGGCATGGTGATTTACGCCTCTGCCGCGCTGGGCCAGCAGCCCGCGTGCCTGCTCTTTAGTAAACCCATCGACTCGCTCGCGGCGGCGGGCGCGATTCTGGCCTATGTCTGGAGCGACGCGCCCATGCCCACGGTGGATTCCCTCGGCGAGGAATTCCTCGACTATGTCAAAACCGGCATGACGGTGAGCGTCGGGGAGGATGGGGTGGTGACGGTGGAATAATTGCCGGCGGCAATTATTCCAGCTAATAGGGAACAGTGAATAGTGAATAGCTGTTTGATAAAAAACGGCCTGCGCTTTAATGGCGGAGGCCGTTTTTTGTTTGATACAGATTTATGTTTGCGAAACAAACACCGTCATTGACAAACGCTGTAAACGGGCATATAAATGAATTGATGCGTGAGTAAAAATATACATTATTAGGAAAAAGATGTAAAAATGAAAAAGGTCGATTATAAGATCATCATGCGGATAGTGGCCGCTTTCTACATCCTGCTCATGAGCGCGGCATAAAGGAAGGGGCACATGAAAAAGCTCAACCGCACATATGCAAAAATCACGATGCTGCTGTTTGGCGGCAGCGCAGTCTGTGTTCCCCTTGGGAAGCTGAGGGAACTGGCTTGGCTGGGTTATGCGGGAATGATCATGCTTATCGTCGGTTCCATTATATGGTTGGCAACCAACCGCTGCCCGCATTGCGGCGCGCCCTTCAGGCAGCTCTATCCGTTTCGCGCGGACGCGGGCTATTGCGTAAAATGCGGCAAAAAGATGGAATATCAAGACCGGTAGGGGCGGATATAACATCGCTTTGTCGCCGTTCGTCCTTTCGGTGCGTCGGGGACAGTGCTGTTTGTTTGCAAAGGAGGAAGCAGCATTTTTTATATGTGCGGCAAACAAGCAGAACTGTCCCCAACGATTCTTCAAGCCAGCGGATATACCCCTCAACAAAAACGGCCCCCACCGTTAAAGCGCAGACCGTTTCTTATCAGTCAGTTATTCACTATTCACTGTTCC
The DNA here is from genome assembly GCA_023393045.1 of Bacillota bacterium. Lineage (GTDB taxonomy): Bacteria > Bacillota > Clostridia > Christensenellales > CAG-138 > Phil1. The sequence continues at coordinate 1,572 of JAEWMV010000201.1, forward strand.
CTATTAGTTGGAATCAATGACAATCGGAGATTGTCATTGATTCCACTGCCCCGGCAGTTTCAGCTTGGGCATGTAGGGGAAGTTTTTGTCGTATTCGTCCACCTCGTCGGGCGAGAGCTTGTCGAAGGTTTCCGTTTCGTAGAATTTGCCGCGCACGCCCGCGAGGCCGTCCGGCAGCAGCTCGAGGCCCATGAACGCGGGGAAGTTCCTGCCCTGCGGCGTGGTGATGCCAAAGGCCTCGCATGGACGGAAGCCGAAGCGCGGGTAATATTCCGGCTCGCCGTAGATAAGGACCGCGCGGTGGCCCATCTGCCGCGCAAGCGCGAGGGTATGGGTCAAAAGTTCGCCGCCCACGCCCTTTTTTTGAAACGCGGGGTCCACGCACAGCGGGCCGAAGGCAAGCATGGGCGTTTCCTTCTCCCCGTCCACGACGCGCGCGCGGGAGTACCAGATGCCGCCCACGATTTTTCCGTCCAGCTCCGCCACGCGCGAGAGCGCGGGGATGTAGGCCGGGTCGTCGCGCAGCAGGTGCACGAGGTAGTGCTCGTCGCAGCCCGGGCGGTGCAGGTTCCAGAAGGCGCGCTTTGCCATGAGTTCCGCGGCGTAATAATCCGCCTCGGTTTCTTCCCGGATGATGAGATGTTCAAGCATAAATCTGTCCCGCATGGCTCCGGCCTTTCTCCGGCTTGCGCCGACAGGTAAGCCGGGAGGCCGTCCTCCATAGTATTCCGTCACTCCCGGAACTGATACATGTACAACCCCGCGTAGATGCTGCTGTTGGCCATGAGCTCGTCGTGCGTGCCGCGCTCGGCGATGCCGTCGCGCGTGAGCACGATGATCTCGTCCGCGTTTTTGATGGTGGATAGCCTGTGGGCGACCACGAGGCAGGTGCGCCCCTTGGCAAGCGCCGAGAGCGCCTGCTGGATGAGCATTTCCGTGGCGTTGTCAAGCGCGCTGGTCGCCTCGTCGAGTATGAGGATGGACGGGTTTTTCAAAAACACGCGCGCGATGGAGATGCGCTGCTTCTGCCCGCCGGAGAGCTTGATGCCGCGCTCGCCCACGTTGGTGTCGTACCCTTCGTCAAGCGTCAGCACGTAGTCGTGAATGTTGGCTTTCTTCGCGGCGTCTATGATTTCCTCGTCGCTCGCGTCGAGGTTGCCGTAGGCGATGTTCTCCCTGATGGTGCCGTTGAAGAGGAACACGTCCTGCTGCACGATGCCGATGTTTTTGCGGAGCGAATAGCGCGTGAGGTCGCGTATGTCGATGCCGTCTATGGTGATGCGCCCGCTGTCTATTTCATAGAAGCGGGGGATGAGGTTGCAAAGCGTGGTCTTGCCGCCGCCCGAGGGGCCGACGAGCGCCACCGTGTGCCCGCGCTCTATGTGCATGGTCAGGTGGGAGATCACCTTTGCGTCCTGATCGGCCGCGTCGGAGTTGAGGTAGCGGAAACTCACGTCCTCAAAGTCGATCGTGCCGTTGAGGGAGTCCGTTTCGACGGTGCCGGAATCCTCCTCGTCGTGCACCTCCATGATCTCGTGGAAGCGGCGGAAGCCCGTCATGCCCTCCTGCAGCTGCTCGAAGAGCGCCACGAGGCGGTTGACCGGTTTCAAAAAAAGCGTGATGTAGAGGAGGAACGCCGTGAATTCGCCCGGGTCTATTTTGCCGTTGAAGAAAAACAGGCCGCCCGCCACGAGCACCGCGAGGTAGAGAAAATCGTTGAAGAGCGCCATGCCGGAGCCGAACATGCCCATCGCCCGATACGCCCTGCCGCGCGCATTTTTATAACGCTCGTTTGCGGTGTCGAACTTTTCGTTCTCATGCGGCGCCGCGGTGTAAGAGCGGGAAACGCGTATGCCGGCGATGGCGGTCTCTATATTGGCGTTGACCTCTGCCACTTCCTCGCGGGTTTTTCTAAAAGCCGTGTGCATCTCGGTGCGCATTTTCCATGCAAAAAGCACCATGAAGGGCAAAATGGCGAACACGATGAGCGTGAGGTAGAGGTTGATGCCCGAGAGCACGATGAAGGAGCCGATGAGCATGATGGTCGAAATGAACAGGTCCTCGGGACCGTGGTGCGCAAGCTCACTCACATCCTGCAGATCGTTGATGATGCGGCTCATGATGGAGCCCGTCTTATTCTCATCGAAGAAGGAGAAGGGGAGCCTTTGCAGGTGGCGGAACATATCGTGGCGCATGTCGCCCTGCATCCTGACGCCCACGACGTGCCCCCAGTACTGGATCACATAGTTGAGCCCCGCCTTGAAAAGGTAGATGAGCAGCAGCAGCGCCGCCCATGTGAGCAGGGAGCGAAGGTTCCTGTCGGGCACGTAGATGTTGATGATGTTCTTGGCGATCATCGGGTAGAACAAATCGCATACCGCGACGAGGA
>JAEWMV010000230.1 GCA_023393045.1 Bacillota bacterium
GCACTACATGGACGAGGTCGGCAAGCTGACCGGCCGCAGCTACCATCTGTTCGACTATGTGGGCGCGCCTGACGCGGACCGCGTGCTGGTCATCATGGGCTCCGGCGCGGACGTCGCGGAGGAGACCATCAACTACCTCAACCGGAAGGGCGCGAAGCTCGGCCTCATCAAGGTGCGCCTGTACCGCCCGTTCGCGGCGGACAAGTTCATTTCGCTGCTGCCCAAAACCTGCAAGAAGGTCGCGGTGCTCGACCGCACCAAGGAAGCGGGCTCCCAGGGCGAACCCCTCTATCAGGACGTGGTCAACGCCTTCTCGGAAGCCGGCATGTGCGATGTGAAGGTATACGGCGGCCGTTACGGCCTCGGTTCCAAGGACTTCACGCCCAGCATGGTGAAGGCGGTCTATGACGACCTCGCCCAAGCCGCCCCCAAGGCGCGCTTCACCATCGGCATCACGGACGACGTGACCCACCTCTCCCTCCCCGTGAAGGAGCAGGTCAACGCCGCGCCCGAGGGCACCATCGCCTGCAAGTTCTACGGCCTCGGGTCCGACGGCACTGTGGGCGCGAACAAGAACAGCATCAAGATCATTGGCGACCATACCGACATGTACGCGCAGGGCTACTTCGCATACGATTCGAAGAAGTCCGGCGGCTTCACGGTCTCTCACCTGCGCTTTGGCAAGAAGCCCATACAGAGCCCGTACCTCATCGACGCGGCCGACTTCGCCGCCTGCCACAACCCCTCCTACGTCACCCGCTACGACGTGGCCGAGGGCATCAAGGAAGGCGGCACGTTCCTTCTCAACTCCGAGTGGACGCTCGAGGAGATGGAGAAGGAGCTGCCCGCCGCGATGAAGAACGCCATCGCCAAGAACCACCTGAAGTTCTACAACATCGACGCCATCAAGCTCGCCCGCGAAACGGGCATGGGCAACCGCATCAACACCATCATGCAGAGCGCCTTCTTCAAGCTCGCCAACATCATCCCCGCGGAGCAGGCCCTCACCTACATGAAGGACGCGGCCAAGAAGAGCTATTCGAAGAAGGGCGACGACATCGTCAAGAAGAACTACGCCGCCATCGACGCGGGCGCCGAAAATGTGGTTGAGATCAAGTACCCCGAGAGCTGGGCGACCACCACCGAGGGCGCGAAGCCCGTTTATACCACGGACGATCCGTATTTCCGCAACTTCATCCACCCCATACTCGCCCAGAACGGCGATAAGCTGCCCGTTTCCATGTTCAACCCCGACGGCACCGTGCCCACGGGCACCACCAAGTACGAGAAGCGCGGCATCGCGGTGGAAGTACCCGAATGGATCCCCGAGAACTGCATCCAGTGCAACCAGTGCTCCTACGTGTGCCCGCACGCCGTCATCCGCCCCGTCCTGACGGATGCCTCCGACAACGCGCCCGCCTCCTTCGTGAGCAAGCCCGCCATCGGCAAGGAATTTGCAGGACTCAACTTCCGCATGCAGATTTCCCCGCTCGACTGCACGGGCTGCGGCAACTGCGTGGAGGTTTGCCCCGCCAAGGAAAAAGCGCTCAAACTCGTTCCGTTGCATGAGGCACAGAAGGAGCAGGAGAAGAACTGGGAATTCGCGCTCAACGTCAAAAAGAAGGACGTGGCGCTCAACACCAAAACCGTCAAGGGCAGCCAGTTCCTGCAGCCGCTCTTCGAGTTCTCCGGCGCGTGCGCTGGCTGCGGCGAAACGCCCTACATCAAGCTCATCACCCAGCTTTTCGGCGACAGGATGATGATCGCAAACGCCACCGGCTGCACCTCCATCTACGGCGGCAGCGCGCCGACCTGCCCCTATACCGTCAACGCAAAGGGCCACGGCCCCGCGTGGGCAAACTCCCTCTTCGAGGATAACGCCGAGTTCGGCTTCGGCATGAACCTTGCCACCATGCAGCGCCGCGAGAAGCTTGCGGACACGGTGCGGCAGCTCATCGCCGTGGATTACGCCGAGGAGGCCGTCAAGGCCGCCGGCAAGGAATGGCTTGAGAAAATGAACGACGCGGAAGGCTCCAAGGCCGCCGCCGAGAAGCTGCTCGCCGCCTGCCGCGACGGCGTGGACGTGGACCTCACCGGCACCGAGTGGGAAGCCGAGTGGCTCAAGAACAACAAGGTCTGCACCTGCGAAGCGTGCACGCTCGCGCAGGCAGTCATCGACAACGCGGACCTTCTCGTGAAGAAGTCCATCTGGATATTCGGCGGCGACGGCTGGGCGTACGACATCGGCTACGGCGGACTCGACCACGTGCTCGCGATGAACGAGGACGTCAACGTGCTCGTGCTCGACACCGAGGTATATTCCAACACGGGCGGACAGTCCAGCAAAGCGACGCCGACCGGCTCTGTCGCGAAGTTCGCGGCCGCGGGCAAGCGCACCAAGAAGAAGGACCTGGGCATGATGGCGATGAGCTACGGCTACGTCTACGTCGCCAAGGTCTCCATGGGCGCCAACCAGAACCAGCTTATCAAGGCCGTGACCGAGGCCGAGGCGTACAAGGGCCCCTCCCTCATCATCGCCTACGCGCCCTGCATCAACCACGGCATCAACATGGGCCACTCCCAGGCGGAAGCCAAGAAGGCCGTGGATGCGGGCTACTGGCCGCTCTACAGGTACAACCCCGACCTCGCCGGAGAGGGCAAAAACCCCTTCTCGCTCGACAGCAAGCCCGCGACGGGATCGTACCGCGAGTTCATCATGGGCGAAACGCGCTACGCCTCGCTCCTGAAGTCCTTCCCCGAGGTGGCCGACAAGCTCTTCGAGCGCGCCGAGGAAGAAGCCCGCGAGAAGTACGACTACTACAAGAAGCTCAACGATATGCAGTAAACCAAAAATCCCGCTTCGGCGGGGTTTTTCTTTACGGAAAAGCGAATCATATAAAAACGCCCGCAAAAGCGGGCGTTTTAATTGTCAACCATTCATTATCAGATATCCCGCGTCTCCCACGGATACCACATGCCCCATCCGTGCCGTATGCTGTCCATCAGCTCCATGACGAAGAGCGTGTCGGCATGGGTGGCCTCGGCGCACTCGAGCGCGCCGCGCTCAATGGCGTCCATGGCCGCGCGCACCTCGTACTCAAAGCCCGTGATCTGCGGAGCGCGGAGAGTTTCCTCAATGAGTTCATGGTCGCGGTTATAGACGCGCAGGTATTCGAAATTGTTGATGTTGCCGATGAGCGCATAGCCCTCCTCGCCATGTATGGCGCCGATGCGGTCCGTGGCGCAAAGCACGCTGAAGAACACGTTTGCCATGCGCCCGCCGCCATAGGTCAGCGCGGCACAGCCCTGCAAATCCACGCCCTTTTCATTCATGACGGCGGCGCTTGCAACGTCCTTCACGTCGTTGCCCATGACGAGGGAGGCAAAGTGCATCGTATACACGCCCACGTCGAGCAGCGCGCCGCCCGCAAGCGACGGTTCCCGAAGCCGCTTCACATGCGCCACGGGATAGCCGAGGTTGCAGGTCATGGAGTGGATTTTGCCGATTTTGCCGCTTGCGAGGAAATCCCTGATCGTCCTTGCCATTGGCATATAGCGCGGCCATATCGCCTCCGTGACGAGCAGCCCTTTTTGCTTTGCGAGCGCGAACACCTCGCGCGCCTCCTTGGCCGTGGAGGTGAACGCCTTTTCGCACAGCACATGCTTGCCGCCCTCGAGGCATTGGCGCATATGCTCCGCATGGTGGGAATGGGGCGTTGCAATATAGATGAGGTCCACGGCGGGGTCGCCGATCATCTCCCGGTAGGAGCCGTACGCTTTTTGGATGCCGTAGCGCGCGGCAAAGCCCTCGGCGCGCTCTTTCTCCCGCGCGGCCACGGCGTAGGGCACGACGGCGTCCATATGCACGAGGGTGTTGGCCATGTAGTTGGCGATGTTGCCCGCGCCCAGTATCCCGACATTGCGCTTCTTCATAAGTCCTCCCCTTCCCCGGGCGGCGTGAGGCGCGCCCGTCAGTAGTTCTTGGTGAGCTTGGTGTTCATGGTGTCCGGGTCGGCGGCATAGGAGAGCGCGCTTTCAAAGCTGATGCGCCCCTGCCTGTAGAGCGAAAGGATGTTGGCGTCCATGCTCATCATGGTATCCGAATTGGAATAGATGATGTTGTCGATTTGGTGCGCCTTGCCCTCGCGGATGAGATTGCGTATGGCGGGGTTCACGAGCATCACCTCGAAGGCGGGCACGATGCCGCCGTCCACCGCGGGGATAAGCTGCTGGGAGACGACCGCCTGCAGCACCATGGAGAGCTGCAGGCGCATCTGGTGCTGCTGGGCGGTGGGAAATACGTCGATGATGCGGTCTATCGTCTTCGCTGCGCCCACCGTGTGGAGGGTGGAAAGCACGTACTGCCCCGTTTCTGCCGCAGTCATGGCGATGCTTATGGTTTCATAATCGCGCATCTCGCCTACGAGTATGGCGTTTGGCGCCTGGCGCAGCGCGTAGCGCAGCGCGCTCTTGAAGCCCTCCGTATCCGCATTGACCTCGCGCTGGCTGATGATGCTTTTGTCGTTTTTATAAAGGAACTCGATGGGATCCTCTATGGTGATGATGTGGTAGGGCAGGTTTTGATTCATCCTGTCCACAATGCAGGAGAGCGTGGTGGATTTGCCGCTGCCCGCGGGCCCCGTGATGAGCACGAGCCCTTTTTTTATTTTATAAAGCTCCGTGACCGACCACGGTATGTTCAAAAGCGAGGGATCGGGCAGCTCGAAGCGCACGATGCGAACCACCGCCGTGAGCGACCCTCTTTGGCGAAACGCCGCCACGCGGAACCTGCCCGCGCCTCGTATGGAGAAGGAAAAATCGTCATCCCCGGTGCGCATAAGGCGCTCCATGCTCCTGTCCCCCGCGAGGGCGAAAAGCTCGCGCACGATGGATTCCGTGTGCGGGCTTGTGAGCGCGATGTTCCCCTTTGGACAGATGAGCCCTGCGCTCTTATAGCAGAGGGGTGAGCCCACCGCGATGATCACATCCGAAACATTTTCCTTGACCGCGTCGCGCAGCACATTTTCAATCATCCGAAATCACTCCGTTCCATATAAAAGGTAGTTCGGTGTAGGGAAGCTCCTTCGTCACGACGGTCGCGTTGGAGACGAGCGCGAAGCCCGCGCCGTCCTCCTCAATGCGCACGACGGTCTCGAGCGCGGTGTATTGCGTGAGGCGTGTGTAGAGCGTGACGTACGCCCCTTCCTCGGTTTCACAATAAACATACTGCTCCGCCGCGAGCGCGTCCGCGGGCAAGTCGCCGTCGAGTATGCCCCCGTCGAGCAGCGTTTGCAGATAAGCAAGGCGGCGCTGCGCCGCCGCGTCCGCCGCGTACCAATTGGCGTTGTTCTCCCCCATGCGCGCGGCAAGGCGCATTTCGGCGTTGGCGCTCGCCAAAGAGAGCGCCGCGAAGCAGGTGAGGCAGAGGATCACGAACACGATGATGATGCTGGGCGCGCCCACCGCCGTGAAACCCTGCGATGTGTTTTTCAATCTCACGGGCTTTGTCACGCCGCACCTCCGGTGAAGTTTGCGCAGGAGAGCGAGTAAATCACCGTGCCGTCGTCATAGAGGACGCTGAGGGTCATTTCATACAGGCCGTTTTGCTCCTCGCACTCGAGCCGTATGATGTATTCCTCAAAGCTGCCGGGCAGAAAGCTCACGTCGAGCCAGCCCTCGTACCCGCCGCTTTCCTCCACGGCTCCGTAGCAATCGATAAAATCCGCCTCCGGCGAGGACGACACGCGCACGAGCTCCGCCGCGCTGCTCGCGGCAAGTATGGCCCCCGACAGTTCCTCGGCCTGTTTCGCCCGCCTGTCCGCCCCGACGAAGAGCGTGATGATGACGGTAGCCGAGAGCGCGAAAAAGAGTATCACCGCCATGATTTCAATGAGGAAGGCGTACCCGCCCGCGTCCCGTCCGCCCCTCATGCCACCCCACCTCCCGGCGCGCGAAGGCGCACGCGCACGCTTCGCATCGTCCCATCCCAAGTATAGGCGACGAGTGAAAAGCCGCTGTCGCCCTCATGGGCGAAGGTGAAATCCGAAAGCCGCGCGATCTCCTGCCCCGCGTCGGGCAAAAACACGGTTTCGGCCGAGATATACTGCTCCATGAGCGCGCCGTCGTAGAAGTACACGCAGATGACGTTTGCCTCGTCCTCATCCCAAAGGCAGAGTACACTCACTCCGTTTGCGTCCTCGATGGTGACCGGCCCCTTGCCGTCGTGCGCGCGCAGCTTGTTTTCAACGTACACGAGCGAAGCGCGAAGGGCGTGGCCGTCTTCCATGCGCGCGACCACGCGCTCGTACACGCGCGCGCCATATAACACCTGCATGAGAGAGAGCACGGCGAACAGGGCAAAGAGCATAAGCAGCGACACGCTCGATGTGACGCCGCGATTTTTTTCACGCACTGCGCCTCACCTCCTGACAACCCATATGCTCGGATAGACGTTCTGCGCGAACGCCTCGTGGTGGATATAGTATTTATCGAGGTCGACCTCGAGGCCGTAGTTGTCTATGAGATAGTCGATATCCGGCGGGTAGAAGCCCTCCATGGCGTAGCAGGAGACCACCGCGCGATTGACCGCGCGCTCAATGATTGCAAGCTCCCGCTGCTGCGCCCCGCGCCGCGCGTCCTCGATGCCAAAGAGCAGCAGCCCCAGAAAGCCGAAGAAAAGCGCTGCCGTAACGAAAAGCCCGTTCCACCAGGGAAGCCCGTTATGCTTTTTGCGCGCGCGCCCCGCCATGGTTTTTCAGCCTATGCCGGTCATGATGTCCATGAGGGGCAGCATGACGCTCAAAAGTACCGCGCCAATGATGAGGCAAAGAAGGGCCACCAGCGCGGGCTCTATAACGC
>JAEWMV010000231.1 GCA_023393045.1 Bacillota bacterium
CAACAACACCGATGAAATACGCGCCTTTTTCAGCGCGCGCGGCCACAAAACCGGCATAATCGTTGCGCGCTACGTCTGCACGGCGTATGAGTACGGCGCGAAGAACGACTTCTATAAAGCGTGGATCGAGCTTCTTTAGCGGCGCACTCCGGCGTTCAAACGGGCGAAATCCGGCTTGAGTGCGGCGGTTATTAAGAAAGGCGGCAGGATATGACAAGGGGCGTCCGCGCGGACGCCCCTTTGCTTTTTATCAAACGCGCAGCATATCGATCGCCCTACACGTCATAGGGCGCCGCAAGCTTCGCGGACGGCATGCGCAGCAGCCGCGCGATGGGCAAAAGGCCCACCAGCACGTTGAGTGCGACCACGACGAGCACCGCGGCGGCGGTGGCCTCTATGGAAATGATCGGGTGCAGGTTCAAAAGGCTTATCTGCGAGAGAACCGCGAGCACCGCCACCGTGAGCGTGGCCGCGGGCAGCGCCGTGGCGCATGCGAGCAGCAACAGCTGCAAGGCGTACATCGCCGCGATAGCGCGCTTGCCGATGCCGACCAGGCGATAGACGGCGATGGTGCGAAGGTTTGAGCGCGCGTTTGCCTTCATGACGACGTAGAGCACCGCAAACGCCATCACGGCGGCCGCCCCCATGATCAGCATGCGGGAGCGGAGCTGGGTCTTTATGGTGGCCATGCGCGCCTCCATGCGCTCCGCATAGGTGTCCTTGACCGTGATATGCAGCTGCACGGCAAGATCCAAAGGCACCCCTTCGGAAAGCCACGTTTTGAACGCTTCCTTATTCTGCGCAAAGACGCTGAAATTACGCACCGTTTGGGCCATGCCCAGCACGAGCGCGTCGGTATCGCTTTTAGCGATCACGAATTCCGCGGGGAATTCATCCGGGAACGTGCCTTTGATGGCAAAATCGATGTCCGCCTGATGGTGGTATACCCCGTCCTGCTCAACGGCGAAGCGCTTTTCGCTCACAAGGCACTCGCCCGGGGCAAGCGCAACGTCGTCATACATCCCGGGATACGCCGTGCGCAGGCTTTCCAGAGAAGCGACGAGAACGCCCGCCATACTGAAGGACAATCCCGCCGTGCGGTCCATATAGATGGCGGGCTGACCCGAATCGCAGATGCCCACGATCATAAGCTTATAGTCCTTTTTGGGCACGTCAAGGCTTTGGTTGAGAAAATGCGTCACCGAGGTAATGGATTTGGAAAGCGTGGTGTCCCGTATCATGAAGCGCTCGAGTATCCAGCGGTCCATCACGATTTCATTGGGGGCTACGGGCATGCGCCCGTAAATCAAGGCCGTCTCGTCGAAAAGCTCCAGCGGCACGACGGTCTGCGCCGCGAACTTGTCCGATTGCGCGCTGATTTGGCTGAAGCCACCATAGCCGTAGGTAAGCTCCGTGTTGTGCGGCATCCACAGGATATGCGCGGGCGCGTTCGCCTCCATTTCTTCCAGCAGCATACGCACCAGTTCCGTGCGCCTATTGGGTGAGAATTGCTCCATGAGCTTGTCCGTATCCACTTCTTCCGTGCCGTCCGAAAGGATCACGTTCGTGGTGTCCACGTTGATGGCGAGGTAGCGCGCGTCCGTGGTGATGAAACTTTCCGCGTCGGGGTCGGAAAGCGTCAGATAGTCCGACACGCCCGCGGCCGCGAGCGCGGCGGTAATGACGAGCACAAGCCCGGGGATCACGAGCTTGCGCGCAGACGCGAAGAAGCCGCGCCCGAATCTTTTGCGTTTGTTCCGCATGCCTGCGGCGTTTTTGCCCTTCGGCTCCAACGGGGGAAGGTCAAAAGCAAAGTCCGCCTCCGTTTCCCTGTCGTACACGGGGCGCGGTTCCGTTTTGAACTGCACGGCGGAGGCGGGGCCCACGGTTTCTATCGCAAGACCCTCAGGCGCACTGATGTACAGGCGCCCCCTGTCGTGCACCACCGTTAGATGAATGGGCTCATTCGCGCGGGCGTAATAATCGAGGGCGACATTGCCCTCACCCGCCCGCGTATGCTCATATTCCGAAAGATACAGGGCGTTGTCGTCCGCCGGTTTATAGACGGCGTCGGGCGAGGCGGCCCTGTCGCCGACGATGCGCCCGTCCCGTATGGTGATGATGCGATCGGCAAAAAGCTCGCAAAGCTCCTTTTCATGCGTGGCGAGCAGCACGAGGCAGGAGGCGGAGACCCGCCGCAGTATGCCCATGACCTGCATGGTGCGCGCCTCGTCGAGGTTGCCCGTGGGTTCGTCCGCAAAGATCACGGCCGGGGATTTCACCAGCGCCCGCGCGATGGCCACGCGCTGCCGCTGCCCGCCGGAGAGCATGTCGGCGCGGCGCTTGCGATACGCGTACATGTCCACCGATTTGAGTACGTATTCGATGCGCGCGTCCTCCTCCTCGGGGGTCAGGCCGCTGCCGCCCAAAGCCAGCCGCAGGTTCTCGCTGACGGTCTCTTCATCGAGCAGGAAGTAATTCTGGAACACATAGCCGAAAAGGCGCGAGCGCGAGCGCTCCGAGGCGCGGTTGAGGCGTCCGCCCAGCGCCGCGCCGCCGACCTCCTCCGTTCCGGCGCTGAAATTGTCCAGCCGGCCGAGGGCATTGAGCAGCGTGGTCTTGCCCGAACCGCTCTCCCCGAGCAGGCATATAAGCCCCGTTGCGGGCAGCTCCAGATCGATCCCGTCGAGCACGTGCGTTTGAGCGCGCCGCCCCTTGTTGTAATACTTATGGATGCCCCTTGCCTTGATGATGCTCACAGCGCGGCCTCCCTTCTTTTGAACTGCCGGACAAGCCGCCGGTTGTGCCATGTGATAAGCAGCGCCGCAGAAAGCGCATGGAGCGCCAGGAGTATGAAGGAATGGTACCAGCGGAAATAAACCAGCAGGTCATTGAGCCCCTGTACGGTGCGAACAAGCAGCAGCGTGAGCGCTGCAGCGACGGGTATGCCTATGATCGCGTAAAAGCTGAGCTCTTGCCTGTTCACGGCGCGCATCGCCGCGGCGGACATGCCCAGCGAGCGCAGCGTGATGAAATCCCTGAACGAAAATTTCAATATGGTCAAGAGGATCAGCGCCTCGAGAAAAGGCGCGAGTACGAGCGCCGCCGCGGAAACGGCGAGCGTCGCAAGGCTCACCTTCACCTTGTTTTCGTCGTAGCGCAGCGAACCGTCCCTGTACGGGCTGCAGACGTCGTATTCGCCGGAGGCGAGTATCGCGCGCATGACGTCGTCCGTATAGGCGTAATGCTCGATATAGACGGACGCCTGCAGCGATTCCAAATCGTCCGCAAGAAAGTCCACGGGATTCACCTTGACGGTGAGTTTGCCGGAAAGGTCGAGCCCGGAGGCAATCAGCGCCGGCGGATACTGCTCCCACTGCCCGTCGATCTCGCGGCTGATAAACATTTCAGGCTCATAAGCGGAAAGGTCGTCCGTGAACTGATCGGAAGGCACGATGCCGCCCTCAGGCACGGTCTCATCCGGAAAAACAATCGGAAGATAATAACCCATTTGCGGATTGGCCGTCGGACTCGCCGGTTTTTTATAAAAAAGGAACAGCCTTTCATACCCGAAGGCGTTGACCCAAAACGCCCTTGCGAGCTCCCCGGAAAAATAGATTTGGCCGGTGGGCTCTTTGAGTATCCCCACGACGGTCATATCCATACCCACAAAGTCGCCGACTCCCCAGGCAACAGTATCTTTAAAATAGAAACGGATCTGCGTGCCCAGAAGAGCCGGGTCGCCGTAGAACACGATGTCGTTTACCGTTTGCGGCAGGCTGCCCGCGTAAAGATCGCCCGGCGTCAGGGCGCTTGCCGTACGCATGAAACTGCCGCCCTTGGGAAGAAACATCACGCTGGCTTTGCTCTTGGACTCGACGATTTCAGGTCCTATATAGGTGTTTTCGACGTATTCGTTGAGGTAATAATCCTCGTCCTTGCGCCAGAAGCATACGCAATCGTTGATATAATCCCAGCCGTCCACTTCGCGCACGCGCCTGAGCGAACGCAGGTAGTCTAAATCCTCCTCCGTGACGGCGGCGCCGTCCGTGCGGCGCACGACGAGGCGCGTGTTATCCCCGTTTTTAAAGGCCTTGTCGTCATAGATGCGCGTGGGCGTATCGTCCATGTTGGCGAGGAAGGTGGTGAGCAGCATAAAAGCGGCCGTGAGCACCGCCGCCATGAAAAGCGTGATGAGCGCCGTGCGGCCCGGCTGGGCGCGCCTGTTGAAGGAGGCGATGCGGCGGGCGGTCTTTTTCATATCCCCGCCGGATGCGCTCTCTTTCTCCCCCGCCGCCGCCTCGTGCGGGGGGCGCAGCTGTTCGTCCGAGGCCACCATGCCCTCGTGCAACCGTACGCGGCGTGTGGCGTAAGGCTCCGCCTGCGCGACGTTGTGGGAAACCATAATGACGAGGCGGTCGTTTGCGAGCTCCGAGAGGAGCTCCACGATCGCGCGGCCGTTTTCCTCATCCAAATTGCCCGTGGGCTCGTCCGCGACGATGATGTCCGTACCCTTCGCGAGCGCGCGCGCGATGGAAAGGCGCTGCTTCTGCCCGCTGGACATTTTGGCCGCCCTGCGCTTTTCAAGCCCGGCGAGTCCCACGCGCGCAATCCATTCCCCCGCCTTCCTGCGGGCCTCGCGCTCCGCCACGCCCATGAGCAGCATGGGAGCCATCACGTTTTGCAGCGCGGTGTAGCCTTCGATCAGCCGGTAATCTTGAAAGACGAAGCCGATGTGGCGGCGGCGATATTCCTCCCAGTCGTTTTCGTCATACCACAGGGTGGATTCCCCGTTGATGAACATATCCCCGTCTTGATAGGGATGCAGCGCGCTGATCACGTTGAGCAGCGTGGATTTGCCGCTGCCGCTCTCCCCCGTGATAAGCACGAATTCGCCGCGTGAAAACGCGAGGTTGATCTTCTGTATGCCTACGATGACCGTATCCCCGCTGCGGTAATACGCATATGCGTTTTCCAGGCGGAGCATCGCCGCGTCCCTTTCGGCCGACCCTGAAATCATCTTTTATATACCCTTCCGATATGATAGATAAGCAAGACGGAAGATCCTGCCAGTGGATCGCCCGTGGGCCTATTATCCCATACCATAGGATTGTTTTCAATGTTTCAAATCATATATTGTGGATTCATATTCATCGGACGCCCCTTTTTTCGCGTAATACTGCGCCTGCGAATGCCACAATTCATAGTACTTGCCCACGGGATTTGAAACGAGCGCCTCATGGCTGCCGTGCTGCACAACGCGGCCTTTATCAAACACAAGTATCTCGTCGCAGAAGCGGCAGGAGGAAAGCCTGTGGCTGATGTAGATCGCGGTCTTGTCGCCCACGAGGCCGTCGAACTTCTCATAGATTTCCGCCTCCGCCACGGGGTCGAGCGCGGCTGTGGGTTCGTCGAGCACGATGAAGGGCGCATCCTTATACAGGGCGCGCGCGATGGCAATCTTCTGCGCCTCGCCGCCGGAAATTTCCACGCCCTTTTCATCGAAGTCCCGGTACAAATAAGTATTGATTCCATTCTCCATTTCGCCCAAGCGCCCGCCGAAGCCCGCCTTGTCGAGGCAGTCTTTCGCCTTTTGTGCGTCACAATCAGCGCGCGCGGCGACGTTTTGCCCCAAGGGCAGGGCGAGCAGGCGGAAATCCTGGAACACCACGGAGAAAATGGCCATGTATTCCGTGTAATCGTATTTGCGTATGTCGATGCCGTTGAGGAGGATTTCCCCCTCCGTGGGGTCGTAGAGGCGGCAAAGGAGCTTGATCATGGTGGTTTTGCCGGAACCGTTCTCCCCCACCACCGCGAGCTTTTGCCCGACCTTGAACTTCAGGGACACGTTTTTGAGCGCGTAATTTTCCGCCGCCGGATAGCGGAAGCTGACGTTTCTGAATTCCACCTCGTAGTTGCAGTCGCTGCGCTTTTCAACCGTGAGCGAGCCTTGATACATGTCGTTTGGGATATCCAGAAACTCGAAGGCCATGCGCAG
>JAEWMV010000260.1 GCA_023393045.1 Bacillota bacterium
CATCTGCACCGCGCGCATATGACGGTTAATTTAACCTTTTTCATTTCGCCCTCGCATTCGATAAATGCCCTCCATTACCCATACGCCCCGCGATACGCCTGCTTCCCTCAGAAATTGAACAGCGTGATCTGGTTCGCCTCGGGCATTTCGCCAAAGCAGCCAAGCGCGCGGAGCTTTTCCACCACCGCGCTGTTGGCCTTTGTGCGCGCGCGAAAATCCTCCACCGAGGCGAAGGGGCCTTCCGCCTTTGCCGCGCCGATGCCTTCCGCCGCCGCCGTGCCCACGCCCGCAATGGCGTTGAAGGGCGGCCGCAGCGCCTTGCCTTCGATCAAAAAGCGCGTCGCGTCGGATTTATACAGGTCGATGGGCAAAAGCTCAATGCCGCGCCGGTTCATTTCATACACGATTTCAAGTATGGTGAGAAGATCCATCTCCTTTTGCTCCGCGCGGTTGCCCTTGTCCTTGATGGCCTTGATGTTCTTCAATACCCTTTCCTCCCCGCCGGAGGCCGCCTCCACGTCGAACGCGTCCGCGCGGGCGGAGAGATACACCGAATAGAAGGCAAGCGGATGGTGCACCTTGTAGTACGCCGTGCGGAAGCTCATCGTCACATACGCCGCCGCGTGCGCGCGCGGGAAGAGGTATTGTATTTTCCTGAGCGAATTGACAAACCATTCCGGCGCGTTGAGCTTTTTTAAATTTTCCTCCATCTCGGGCGTGAGGCCGCGGCCCTTGCGCACGTTCTCCATGGTTTTGAAGGAAATGGAGGCTTCCCCGCCCATGGCCATCAGGGTAGTCATAATATCCTCGCGCGTGCAGATGACCTGCGAGAGCGTGGCCACGCCGCCCAATACCATGTCCTGCGCGTTTCCAAGCCACACATCCGTGCCGTGGGAAAGGCCGGAAATGCGCACAAGCTCGTCCATGGAGGTCGGGCGCGTGTCCATGAGGAGCTTCCTCACGAAGGGCGTGCCGAACTCGGGCACGCCGAGGCTGCCCACGTCGCACTCGAGCGCGTCGAGCGTGGTGCCAAGCGGCTCAATGGAGGAGAAGATGCGCATGGTGTCCGGGTCGTCCTGCGGGATGTTCCTGGGGTCGATGCCCGTGATTTCCTTGAACATGCGCATGGCCGTCGGATCGTCGTGCCCGAGTATGTCGAGCTTGACCAATCTGTCGTCCATGGCGTGGAAGTCGAAATGCGTGGTGATGGTATTTTTGTCGCTCTTGTCCGCAGGGTATTGGATGGGCGTGAAGTCGAAGATCTCATACCCATCCGGCACGATGATGATGCCGCCCGGGTGCTGGCCCGTGGTGCGCTTGACCCCCTCGCAGCCGTGCACGAGGCGTTCCGTTTCCGCGCGCGTGAAGGCGGTCTCCCGCTGCTCGCAATAGCCCTTGATGTAGCCGTAAACGGTTTTGTCCTTGAGGCCGGAAATGGTGCCCGCGCGGAAAGCGTGGCCGTCGCCGAACATTTCCTCCACATACTTGTGCGCCACAGGCTGATATTCGCCCGAAAAGTTCAGGTCAATATCGGGCGTTTTGTCCCCCTTGAAACCCAAAAACGCCTCGAAGGGGATCGTATAACCGAGCTTTTCATACTTCGCGCCGCATTTGGGGCAGACGGCGTCCGGCATGTCGATGCCGCAGGTGTATTTACCAAGATCCACGTCAAAGTCGCTGTGGCGGCACGCGGGGCAGACGTAATGCGGCTGGAGCGGATTAACTTCGGTGATGCCCGCCATCGTCGCCACGAAGGAGGAGCCGACCGACCCGCGCGAACCCACCAGGTATCCGTCCGAATTGGACTTTTTCACGAGCTTTTGCGCCGAGAGGTAGAGCGAGGCGTATCCGTTGCCGATGATGGAGTCCAATTCCTTCTTCAGCCTTGCCGCGACCACGGAGGGCAGCTCTTCCCCGTATATCTCGTGCGCGCGCGCCATGGCGATGCTCTTCAACTCCTCGCTGGCGTTGGGGAATTCCGGCGCGTAAGTGCCCTTTTCGGAGAGGAAGGGCATCATGCGCTCGCAGGAATCCGCGATTTTGTTGGGGTTATCCACCACGACCTCCATGGCCTTTTCCTCGCCGAGGTATGAGAATTCCCCGAGCATGTCGTCCGTGGTGTGGAAATAGAGCGGGGCCTGCTGCTCCGCGTCCTTGAACTCGCGCGCGCTCATCACGATGGCGCGGAAAAGCGCGTCCTCGGGGTCCATGAAATGCGCGTCCCCCGTGGCGACCACGGGAATGCCCAGTTCCTCCCCAAGCGCCACGATGCGGCGGTTGAGGTCGCGAAGGCCTTCCGTGTCCTTCACCACATCCCCGCGCACGAGGAACTCGTTGTTGCCCGTAGGCTGCACCTCGAGATAGTCGTATTCGCGCGCAATCGATGTAAGCTTGTCGTGCGGCGCGTCCTCCAGCACGGCGCGGAACACCTCCCCCGCCTCGCACGCGGAACCCACGATAAGCCCCTCGCGGTGGAAGAGCAAAAGGCTGCGCGGAACCTGCGGCACGCCGCGAAGATGCTCCAGATGGGAATAGCTCACGAGCTTATAGAGATGCTTGAGCCCTACGGGATTCTTTGCGATGAAGATGATGTGATAGGTGCTGCGCTTGCCCTTTACCTTCTCCGCGGGCACGCAGTCCCAAAGGGGCAGGCGCGCGATGCCTTGCGCCTTCATGCGCTCCGCACACGCGAAAAACAGCTTCATGAGCGCGTCTGTCGCGTCCGCAAGCGAGGGGGACGCGGGGACGATGCCCATCGCCGTAAGGCAATCCTCCGGCGTTTCGGGCGCGAGCACGGGCTTTTCGCGGCATAGCTCATGAGCGAGCCTGTCCGCCGCCACGCACGCGCGCGGGAATTCTATGCTGAGCGCCTCCGCCTTGCGGTAGAGGGAAAGAAGCGTTTTCGCGTCGTGCACGACGATGCGCGCATCGCCGATGAAGACGGCGAGGGATACGAGCGCCTCGTGCGCCGTGGGCGCGCTCTCGAGCATGGCGGGCGTGACGCCCGCGAGCGCCGCGTCCTCCGGCATGGCGGCGCCTGCGTTGACCAGAGTGAAGAAGCGCTCCTCCTTCCCGTCCGCCCCGCGCCGGAGGGCACACAGCGCAAAGAGGTTGTCCGAGCGCACGCCAGGCGAGGCGACGGCCGCAAGCGCGCAGAAATCCCCCTCCATGGGGATGAGCGTGCAATCCGGCAGCAGATAGCCTTCCACGCCGAGCAGCACCTTGATGTCCTTCCCCTCTTTTTTGAGCTTGTTGGCGGCGCTCACCGCCGCGGGGAAGGCCTGCACCACGCCATGGTCGGTGATGGCGACGGCGCTGTGTCCCCAGCGCGCCGCGTTCTCCACGGCCTTCTTCGCGTCGATAAAGCCGTCCATGGCGCTCATCTTCGTGTGCAGGTGCAATTCCACGCGTTTTCTCTCGGCGGTGTCCTCGCGCCGCTCGGCGTCCGCGCGGTAGATGGAATCCGCAAACACGCAGTACATACCCGAGAACTCGTCCCGCGCGTAGCGCCCGTGCACGACCACCCAGTCGTCCGCTTCCTTTACTTCCTCCAGCCGCGCGATGATGCCCTTCTCCTGCTCGGAGGGGAAAAGCTTGACGGGCAGCGTGTTGCTTCTGTCCGTGATGTAGAATACGAGTATATAGCCGCCCGTTTTTCTCGTCCTCACCTCGGTTGAGATAATTTCGCCCCGCACGGTCACGGTGCCGCTCTCCTCATTGACCAGCGCCATGGATACGGGCTTTGTGGACACGGGCTCGCCAAAGAGCACATCCTTTTGCGCGACACGCTTTTTTGATGCGCCCTTCTTCTTATCGGCTTCCTTCTTCCTGGGGACAAAATCGTAGACGACGGGCTCTGCTTCCTCCGTTTCGGCAGCGCGCGGCGGCTCCATATCCGAATCGGGCACAAGGGCGATGTCGAGCTACATGCCGTAGAGCCCCTTTACAAATTCGCAAAGCATGTCCGCGCCGTTGTAGCTCTTGGCGGCGTGGTAGAGCTTTTCGGGGATGCGCACGCAGATTTTCGTCCCGTCCATTTCCCACGCGGCGTTCTTGAGGGACACGCGCATGAGCGGGGAAAAGTACATCCAGCTTTCCGCGAGCATCAAAAAAAACTCTTCGCTCCCCTCCCGGGGCGCTATATCCTCCGCCAGCGCGAGGGAAAGGTCCACCCTGCAGCCGGGCACCGCGCCCAAAAAGGTCGAGGCGATCTCCTGCGCCTCCCGCGCGTCGATGAGGCGCGAGCCCGTCAGATTCACCTCGAGCCGCTTTTCCTTTTTATGCAGTTTCGCGCCGTTTAGCCCTGCGCCATACGCGGCAAGGCCGTAAGGGTCGTTCGGGTTCATTCAACCTTCCTTATGTCAGCCGCGCGCGGATGCGCGCGATCAATTCTTCCGCAATCTGGGGCAGCGCGCCGGACGCGCGCACCTCGCCCCGCTCGAAGAGCACGGCATTGCCGCGGCCGAATGCGATGCCCATGTCCGCCTCGCGCGCCTCGCCCGGGCCGTTGACGGCGCAGCCCATCACGGCCACCTTGAGATAGCGCTTCTCATGCGCGAACTCGCGCCGTATGCGTTCCGCAAGCGCGCCCTGCGCCTCCACATTGTAGCAGCGGCCGCAGGTGGGGCAGCTTATCACTTCCACCCCCTCGCGCCGAAGGCCGATTGCGCGCAGCAGTTCAATGCCCGCCTCCACCTCATGCACAGGGT
>JAEWMV010000133.1 GCA_023393045.1 Bacillota bacterium
AGTCGGACTATACCCCCGGGCTCGCCAACAAAATCAACGCGCGCTTTGCGGACAAGGTGTGCGTCACCTTTGAGGATACGCTTCGCCACGTGGGCGAAAAAGGCGTGCATACGGGCACGCCCATACGGCCGGAGCTCTACTTCGGCGCGCGCGCGAAGGGGCTTGAGTTTTTAGGCTTTTCGGGGAAAAAGCCGGTGCTGCTCGTCATGGGCGGGAGCCTCGGCTCCGTCGCGGTAAACGTCGCCGTGCGCGGTGCGCTCAGCGAGCTGCTTGAAACCTTTGACGTCGCCCACCTGTGCGGCAAGGGCAAGGTGGATGCCGCGCTTTTGACCGTGTCCGGCTATTGCCAGTTTGAATATGTGGATAAGGAATTGCCCGACGTGCTCGCCGCGGCGGAGCTCGTGGTTTCCCGCGCGGGAGCCAACGCCGTGTTCGAGCTCCTCGCGCTCGGGAAGCCCGCGCTGCTCATCCCCCTGCCGCTCGCGGAGAGCCGGGGCGACCAGATATTGAACGCGCGTTATTTTTTGCGCAAGGGCTACGCCATGATGCTCGAGCAGGAAAAGCTCACCAAGGAAAGCCTGCTTGCGGCCGTGGGCGGGCTTTACGCAAAGCGGCTTTCCTTCGTGGCCACCATGAGCCGCGAGCCGCTCGCCGACGGCACGGACGAGGTTTTATCCGTCATCCGCGCCGCCATGTACGCGCAAAGGAAGAAAAAGGCCAAATCAGGCAAGGACGACGATGGCGCCCTGTGAGGCTGCCTTCACCCTGCCCACGCGCCGCGCGAGCGGCGCTTTTTCCTTGAGCGCGGCCTCGTATTCGTCCGCGTCCGCCGGGTCGATGGCAACGAGCAGCCCGCCCGAGGTCTGCGGGTCGAAAAGCAGGTTCATGAAATCCGCGTCTATGCCGGGGCAGGAAACGGAGCTTTCCGCGAACGCGCGGTTCCTGTGCATGCCGCCGGGCAGCATCCCCTCGCGCGCCAGCTCGAGCGCGCCGGGAAGGAGCGGGATTTTAGATGCGTAAAACTCGATGGTCACGCCCGAGCCCTGCGCCATCTCCAGCGCGTGCCCCATGAGGGAAAAGCCCGTCACATCCGTGCAGGCGTGCGCGCAAAGACCCGAGAGCGCCTCGGCCGCGTATTTATTGAGGCGCGTCATGCCCGCGATGGCGGCAGCGAGGGATTCCTCGCTCGCGACACCCGCCTTTGCCGCCGTGGTGATGACGCCCGCGCCCAAAGGCTTGGTGAGGAAAAGCACGTCCCCGACCTTCGCGCCTGTGTTTTTTAGGATATGATCCGGATGCACGAAGCCCGTCACGCACATGCCGTATTTGGGCTCCTCGTCATAGATACTGTGGCCGCCCGTGATGAGCGCGCCCGCCTCCTTCGCCGCGTCGAACCCGCCGCGAAGGATTTCCTTGACAACCTCGCCGGGCATGTCCTCGGGGATGCACAGGATGTTCTGCGCGAGTTTGGGCGTGCCCCCCATGGCGTACACGTCGCTAAGCGCGTTTGCGGCGGCGATGCGCCCGTAGGTATACGGGTCGTCCGCGATGGGCGGGAAGAAGTCGAGCGTCTGCACCAGCGCGAGCGTATCCGCCACGCGGTAGACCGAAGCGTCGTCCGCATGGTCGAAGCCCACGAGCAGGTTGGGGTCATTTTCCGGCGCAAAATCGCCCAGCAGCGCCGCGAGCGTGCCCGCCCCCACCTTCGCGCCGCAGCCGGCGCAGTTGGCGAGCTTTGTGAGTCTGACTTTTGTTTCCATATACTTATATTCTCCCCTTCGTAAAATGCAATATGGCCTCGAGCACCGCGCCGCCCAGGGCGCGCGCCTTGTCGGACACGGTGAAGCACGCCTCAATATTCCCGCGCGGGTCGATATCCCCGCTTTTCATGCCCGTTTTGACATAGATGACGTCGGGCAGTAAGCCCCGCAGCACCCCCGCTATGGCGGCTTTCATCGGGATGCCGTTTACTTCGGCCACGGTTTCGCCCGCCTCCACCAGCTCGCCGATTTGCTTTTTGCCGGTAAAAATGCCGTCCGCAGGCGCGCGAAGGAGCCTTTCCATTCCCTTGCCGCCGATCTCTCCGGGCGTACCCGTGTTGGGCAGGGGCGAGCCGGTATAGTATACCCGGCCGAGGTCGTGCCCGCGCATGGTCTCCACGGCGGCGTGGCAGTCCGTCCCCGCCGTGAAGCCGGGGCCGAGCGCCACGACCACGGGCGCGTCCGCGATTTTCGTGCCCGTGTTGCGCTTGGCGAGTATCGCGTCCACAAGCGCGCCGGGGCGGAGTTCTTCCCGGCACTTTGCTTCCGGGTCGATTAGAACCGCGGCGACGCCCGCTTTGGCAAGGCAAAGCGCGTCCTTTGCGCTTTCGGCGCGCTTTACCCTCACGTCCTCCACCGTTGTTTCCCCCAGCGTCACCGCTTCGGAAAACGCCACGGTGCGCCGTATGGCCGTGGGAGTTGCGATTTCCGTTAAAACCACGTCCATTCCCGCGCGCATGAGCCGTATCGCCACGCCCGTGGCGAGGTCGCCCGCACCGCGAACTAAAACCAGCATGTTATTCCCTCCATATCGCCTTGACCGCATGGGGTTCGCGCAGCGCTGCGGCGATCACCGTGCCGCCCCCGTAGCTTTGCGCAAAGCGCGCGGCAAGATGCAGCGTTTCCCCGTCGTCCACCTGATTGAGTACGATTGTGCCGCCGGGGAAATGCGCTTTCGCGGCTTGCGCCGCCATCTCGGGCGTGACAAGGGCATTGATGTCCGCGCCGAGAGCGCGCGCATAAAGCTCCGGCCTGTGCGCGGCCTCGCCGATGGGCTTGTTGAAGCCTGACGCGCCCACGACGGCAATCACCCGCGCGCCGCCGGGTATATTGGGTTCGTGCGCGGCGTGCGCCTTGAGGGGCAGCCTGCGCGAGCCGTCCGCCTCCACAAGCACATAATTTGCAAGCTGCGCGAGTTCGTGAAACGCAAGGACAGGCGCGGACAATTTCCCGGTTTCGGCAAAAGTGCCGGCACAAACGAGCGCGTGTTCTGAAAGCGCAGCCTCGATTTCATCCCGACCGCCCGTGACGAGGGGAATTCCCTCCGGCGGATATATGTGCGTGCTCGTCGTTATGATCACGCTGCCTTGGCGGCAAAGCTCTTGGGCTAAGCGCAGCATCAGCGTGGTTTTCCCTCCGGAGCCGACGACGGCCGTAAGCCCCGGCAAAATGCCGAGGGTGCTGCTCAAGGATATTCCTTTGTGAAAAGCCTGTTTTTTCATACGCAACGTTATTCTCCTACGAGTATAACACAAGCGCACGGCGTGTCAATCCGGCGCATATGTGATATAATGGCCGCAAAGGGAGGGCGCGCCATGGACGAAAAAATGACCTATAAGCTCACCGTGCGGCTTTTTAGGGACGGCAAATGCTTCGGCCCCGGCATCGCGGAGCTGCTGCGCCGCGTGGACGCGACGCACTCTTTGCGCGCGGCGTCCCTTGGCATGGGCATGGCCTACTCCAAGGCGTGGCGCATCATGAAGGAGACGGAAGCGCAGCTGGGCTTTCGCCTGCTCCACTCCACCACGGGCGGGCACAACGGCGGCGGCGCGGAACTGACCGCCGAGGGCCGCGCCATGCTCGAAAAATACGAGGTGTTCCTGCGCGCGCTGCAGAGCGAGGCGGACAAGCAGTTGGAATGGATATTTGGTAATTGACAATCAAATGCAATAAGAAACGGCCCGTGTTAAAACACGGGCCGTTTTTGCAGGAGCGGATTCCGGAGGTCGCACACTCGTGATCGGGGGTGCATCCGCCCGGCTTGAGAAACGTTGAGGACAGTCCTGCTTGTTCGAGGGCCGTGCTGCGCAGGGCAGCTTGGCGCGCGCCTGCGGCAGGTCGCGCCAAATCTATTGAAAAGCGCCGGCGCAGCAAACTATACTTTAAACTAACAGCAAAAGGAAGGTTTGGCACTATGGGCATTAAGCTGACGATCGTGGAAAACCCGGAATTCAAACAGCCGGAGATCATTCTTAGGTGTGAAGCCCTGAACCATGATTTAAGGAAAATTGTGGAGTTTATTCGCGTTCGTTCGCACACGATTCCGGTCAAAGAGGGGGGAGCCTCAACCCTGCTCGCGCTTTCAGGCGTTTTTTATTTCGAATCGGTGGACAAAAAAACGTTTGCTTACTGCGCAAGCGAGGTTTACGAATGCTCCGAATCATTGGCCGAGCTTGAAAGGAGGCTGGCCGATACTACGTTTGTAAGGGCGTCAAAAAGCTGTATCGTGAACGCGGCGCTTATCAGAAGTGTAAAACCCCTTGATAATCACCGTTTGACGGCGCTTATGCGAAACGGTGAAAGACAGATCATCAACAGGCATTACGTTGTGGCGTTGAAGGAAAAATTAGGTATTTAGGAGGGTAATAATGAGCAGCACAATCAAACTTTTCAAAATATGGGCGCAGGCATTCGCCCTGATCATCCTGTTTGTCACGATAGTAAAACTGATCGAGGGGGCCGATCGGTTGAGGCTTGCGACTATTCTTCAGGTGGGCGGAGCGGCGGCGCTGTTTTTGCTGATCGACATGCTTGTGATGGCGCGCGTCAACGTTCGTTCAACATCGCGTTATATCGCGATAGAACTGGCGATATTGCTCCCCTGCTACCTTGCCGCAGGCTGGATTTTCAACTGGTATTCTAAAGATATCTTGGGGCTCACGGTTTTTCTCGCGGCGTTTTTCGCGATATATGCGCTGGTTTTTACAATACAGCGGCAGCAATTGAAAATGGACGCGCAAAAATTAAACGAAAAGCTCAAAAAGTATGCCGGCAATGAAGGCGACTGAGCGTGAGGAGCGCATAACAGGCAAAGAGCGTCAAGGGCGGCTGACAGCCGTCCTTGACGTATGCTTTCTATTTTATCATTCTACCCCAAACAGCCTCTTCGCGTTTTCCATCGTCTTTTGCGCGATGCGTTCCGGCGTGTCGTGCCGGATTTCGGCGAGGCGGCGCACGGTATGAATGATGTTGGAAGGGTCGTTGCGGCGGCCGCGCAGGGGCACAGGCGTAAGGTACGGGCAGTCCGTTTCCACGAGCAGGCGGTCGATGGGGATGTACGCCGCCACGTCGAGGAGCTTCCTCGCGTTTTCAAAAGTCACCGCGCCGCCGAGCGCGATGTATAAGCCGAGGTCGAGGCATTCCCGCGCGGTTTCCACCGAACCGGAATAGCAGTGCATCTCGCCGCGCAATCCGTCCTTGTGCGCACGCAGGATATCCATGCAGTCCCCGAAGGCCTCGCGTATGTGCAGCTGCACGGGGAGGTTTCTCTCCCTCGCCATCTCAAGCTGGCGGACGAACACGCGCTTCTGGTCGCCCTTTTCGGAAAAATCGTAATGATAGTCCAAGCCGATTTCGCCCAGTGCCACGGCCTTTTCGTCCGTGAGCGCGCGGGAGAGTTTTTCCTCCCAGTTTTCGCCGGGATTGGAGGCGACGTGCGGATGTATGCCGTACGCGCCGTAGATAAAGGGATAGCGTTGCGTCATTTCGGCGGTGACGGAGAATTCATCCGCCTCGCACGCCACGTTGATCACATAGGCGATTCCCTTTTCGGGCAGCGAGGCGATGAGTTCTTCGCGGTCGGTATCGAATTTTTCGTCGCACAGATGCGCGTGCGTGTCAAAGAGGTTCACAGCATAAGCTCCATGAGGATTTCGTCATAGTATGCGCCGTTTGCAAAAAGATGTTCGCGCCGCCTGCCGCATTCGATAAAACCGAAGCGGCGATAGAGCGATAGGGCGCGCACATTCTCGGCGTTGGCGTCGAGGCAAAGCTTGTGGTAGCCCCACTCCCGCGCCATGTCGATGGCGAGCGTGGTGGATATCGCGCCGAGGCCAAGGTGCCAGCAGCTTTCGCGTATGGCCACGCCAAAAACCGCGTTTTGCTTCGTGCGCGGGCGGTGATCCTGCGGGTAAACCGAAAACAGCCCCGCAATCTCATGCTCGACAATATGCAGGAAAAGCCCCTGCCGCGGCGTGATGAGGGATGCGGCGAGCCGCTGCGTTTCCTCTGTGACGCTCTGCGGCCAGCCGTTTTCATCGGTGTTGAGATAGGGCGTTTCACTCCCGATTATTTTGGTGAAAGCGAGAAGGGCGGCGGAGTCTTCCGGCTCCGCCTCCCGTATTTCAAGCAGCTTCCCATTTTTTAGCGGGATGAACTCCATCAGCAAATTTCGCTTCCCCCGGGCATGTCGCCGCCCGTTTCAAGCAGGCGGAGCCTTTCGCCCTCTTCCGTTTGCGTCACGGAGGAAAGCAGCATGCCGTGGCTCTGTGTGCCCAGCATCTTCCTCGGCTTAAGGTTGACGCAGGCGACGAGTCTTTTGCCAATGAGCGCAGCCGGTTCGGAGTACCATTTGCGTATGCCGGAGAGGATCACGCGGGGTTCGGCCTCGCCCGTGTCGAGCGTGAACTTCAAAAGCTTGTCGCTCTTGGGCACGAGCTCGCAGTTTAAAACCACGGCCACGCGCAGCTTCACTTTCTCAAATTCGTCGAACTCGATGTATTCCGGGGATGCGGGCGCGGCGGGAGCTTTTTCTTCTTTGACTTCCTTCGTCTCAGCCGCCTGCGGTGCCGCCTCGTGCGAGGGGTGCAGCGCCTCCAACTCCTCGAGTTCCTTCTTTATGTCGATGCGCGGGAAAAGGGCTTCCCCCTTGAACACGCGCGCGTCCTTGGGCATAACGCCCCATACGCCCGCCTTATCCCATCCTGTCAGCTCCTCGGCCGCGCCGATTTGCGCGAAAGCCGTTTTGCAGGATTCCGGCATGAAGGGCACGAGCAGGGAAAGCGTGATGCGAAGCGTTTCGATGAGGTTGTAGAGCACCGTCGCAAGGCGCGGCCTGTTGGCCTCGTCCTTGGCCAAGACCCAGGGCGCGGTCTCATCGATATACTTGTTGGCGCGGGCGATCACGCGGAACACCTCTTCAAGCGCACTCTGCGTGGCGAAAATATCCATCAGCGTTTCATACTTCGCCTTGAGCGAGGATGCCATGCTGATAAGCTCGTCGTCAAGGGGCTCCGCCCTGCGTTCTTCAATGAGCGTGCCGCCGAAGTATTTTTCCACCATGGCCACCGTGCGCGAGAGCAGATTGCCCAAATCGTTTGCAAGCTCCGCGTTGATGCGGGAGATCAAAAGCTCGTTTGTAAAATTGCCGTCCGACCCCAGCGGGAACTCCCGCATGAGGAAGTAGCGCAGCGCGTCCACGCCGTAGCGGTTGGCGAGGATGACGGGATCCACCACGTTGCCCTTGGACTTGCTCATCTTGCCGCCGGATAAAAGCAGCCAGCCGTGGCCGAACACCTTTTTGGGCAGCGGCTCGTTGAGGCTCATCAGCATCGCGGGCCATATAATCGAATGGAAGCGCACGATCTCCTTGCCCACCATGTGCACGTCGCAGGGCCAGTATTTTTTATAATCGTCATAGCGCCTGTTCTCATAGCCCAAAGCGGTGATGTAGTTGGAGAGCGCGTCTATCCACACATACACCACATGGCCGGGGTCGAAATCGACCGGCACGCCCCAGGTGAAGCTCGTGCGGGACACGCACAGGTCCTCCAAACCGGGGTCGATGAAGTTCTTGACCATCTCGTTCACGCGGGAGGCGGGCTCCAGGAATGTGCCGGAGAGTAGAAGAGCGCGCACCTTTTCCGCGTATTTTGAAAGGCGGAAGAAATAGGCTTCCTCCTCCGCGTACTTCACCTCGCGCCCGCAGTCCGGGCACTTGCCGTCCACCAGCTGGCTTTCCGTCCAGAAGCTTTCGCACGGCGTGCAGTACATGCCGGAATATTTGCCCTTGTAGATATCCCCGTTTTCGTACATCTTCTTGAAGATGCGCTGTATGGCGGCCACGTGGTAATCGTCTGTCGTGCGGATGAAGCGGTCATTTGAGATGTTCATCAGCTTCCACAGGTCGCGTATGCCGTCCTTGCCGTCCACGATGTTGTCCACGAACTTCTGCGGGGAAACGCCCGCCGCTTTCGCCTTTTCCTCTATTTTCTGGCCGTGCTCGTCGGTTCCGGTGAGGAACATCACGTCGTACCCGCACATCCTCTTGTAGCGCGCGAGCACGTCCGTGGCGACGGTGCAGTACGTATGGCCGATATGCAGCTTATCGCTGGGGTAATAAATCGGGGTCGTGATGTAAAAAGTCTTCCTGTCCTGCATTCCTTTTCTCCTTAGGGCGCATCCCTTCAATTAATAATAGAAAGTGTACTTTCGCAGGGTGTTTTTGTCAACTGCGACTTGTGGTAGAATAGAGGGCGCAGGGGCAATTGACAATTGCCATTATCCCTTCCCCGCCGCAGCGGCGTTCCTTAGTTATTCACCATTCACTGTTAGCTATTAGCTAAATCCTGAAAGGATTTCCGTATGCCCCCCATCGTCCTCGACGACCTCCAATATAACGGCCTTGTGATCCTGCGGGACACCGCGCGTTTTTCCTACGGGCACGACGCGGTGTCATTGGCCAATTTCGTGCGCGCGAAAAAGGGGGAACGCTTCGTGGACCTCGGCACGGGCACGGGCGTCATCGCCTTGCTCGCCCACGCCAAAACCGGCGCGGACGCGCTCGCGGTGGACATCGATCCCGCTTGCTGCGCTCTCGCGCAAAAGAGCGTCAGGAAGAACAACCTCGAAGCGCATATCGAGGTGCTGTGTGCCGACATGCGGGAGTTGAGCCCGGCAAAGCTCGGCACGTTCGACGCGGCGGTGTGCAACCCGCCGTATTTCGCCGCAGGCACGGAGAGCCCCGATCCTTCGCGGCAAAGAAGCAAGTTTCAAGGGGACTGCACGCTTAAGGACGTCGTGTCGTGCGCGGCGCGGCTATTGAAAAACGGCGGTAGGTTTTTCGCCTGCTATCCCGCGGATTTCATCGCGCCGCTGCTATATGAGCTGCAAGGCCAAAAGCTCACGCCCAAAAGGATGCGCTTCGTGCGCTCCAAAGCGGACAAGCCGCCTTACCTCGTTCTGGTCGAGGCGAAGAAGGGCGCGCGCGACGGCGCGGTCATAGAAGAAACAACGCTGGAGGAACACGATGGAAACTGACGCCGCCCCCCTCGCGCCTATGCTGTATCTGGTGGCGACGCCCATCGGCAACATGGAGGACATCACCTATCGCGCGGTGCGCGTGCTCGCCTGCGTCGCCGCCGTGTACTGCGAGGATACAAGAAGGACGGGCGCGCTTTTGTCAAAACTCGGCATCAAAAAGCCCCTCGTGAGCTGCCGGGAGCAGAACGAGGCCGCGCGGGCGGAGGAGATCGTCTCGCGCGTGAAAGCGGGCAAGCCCATCGCCTATGTGAGCGACGCGGGCATGCCCTGCGTGAGCGATCCGGGGGAGCGCCTCGTCGCAGCCTGCGTCGAGGCGGACGTGCCCTTTACAGTCATCCCCGGCGCGTCCGCAATGACCACGGCGCTCGCGCTCTCTGGCCTTCCTTCGCAAAACGCCTGCTTTGTCGGCTTCCTCCCGAGGGAAACCAAGGCGCGGCGCGAGGCGATAGAGCGCATCGCAAAGCACAGGGACACGCTCATTTTCTATGAAAGCCCGCTGCGTGTGGCGTCCACGGCGAAGGAGTTGAGCGAAAAGCTCGGCGACCGGCCCTGCGCGCTGTGCCGGGAACTGACGAAACTGCATGAAGAGGTCGTGCGCGGCACGCTCTCCTCCCTTGCCGGGCGCTATGCGGACGCGCCGCCCAAGGGCGAGTGCGCGCTGGTCGTCGCGGGCGCAAAAGAGGAGGCAGGGCTGTCCGTGGAGGACGCGCGGGCGCTTGCGCAGGAGCTTGCGTCATCGGGCTTGAGCGCGAAGGACGCGGCGGCGGAATTATCCGCGCGCGCGGGCCTGTCGAAAAACGGGGCGTACTCCCTGATCAAAGAGATGAAAAACTGAGGGAGGCTTGCATTGAATGACGACCATGGATAAAGATATGCTTCGTCCCTATCTTGCCGCGCACGCGGCAAAGCATCCCGCCATGCAGCCGCAGGACGTGGTGAAGCTTTGCTATCAGGCGGCCTTCGGCGCGGAGCATCTCGTTTCGGACATCCCCGCCGCGCGCGCTTATTTTATGGAGGAGTATGAGCGCACGGAGGGTCGGGACGCGCCGCTTTGCGAGGACATTTCGCCCGCTTCCTGCCGCGTTGACATCGGCGCGTGGAAAGCGCGGGGCATGCCCCCCGAATGGCTGTTCAACGCCTTTCTCCTTTCCTCGAAGGAAGAAGCGCCCGGCGGCGGGAAGGCGTTCCTGCGCGTTCTTGCCGGGGCGCGGGAGCTGGCGCAGGAAGGCGCTTTTGCCTTTACCGAAGAGGCCTTTGGCGCTTTTTCGGCGGAGTATCTCAAAAAGGGCATGCGGGCGGTCCACCACAGCGCGCAGTATCGGGAGGCGGAGCGCCCCGCGTACAGGCTGGTGGGCGGGCGCGCCGCGCGGCTCTTTCCCCTTTTGGAAAAGATGGCCGCGCTTCCCCCGGTGGACGGCGCGCGTACCGTCGCCATAGACGGGCGCAGCGCTTCGGGCAAAACCGCCATGGCAAAGGCGCTTTCTCAAATCGTCGGCGCGGGCGTGGTGCACATGGACGATTTTTTCCTGCCGCTTGCGCTTCGCACCGAGGAGCGCCTTGCGGCGCCCGGCGGCAACGCGCATTTCGAGCGCTTCGGGGAGGAGGTTCTCCCCTTCCTCCCAGCGGGCGAGGAATTTGCCTACGGCGTGTTCGACTGCTCGAAGATGGAAATAACGGGAAAACGCGAGGTCAGGGCCTCCCCCTGGCGCGTGGTCGAGGGCGCGTACTGCCAGCATCCCTGCCTTGGCGATTACGCGGCGCTGCGGGCGTTTTGCGACATTGACCCCGCGCAGCAGCTGCGGCGCATCCGCGCGCGGGACGGCGAGGAAGCTTTAAGGGAGTACGCCTCCCGCTGGATTCCCATGGAGGAAGCGTACATCGCCGCCTTCGGCATACGCGAAAGGGCGGACGTCATACTCTAAAGAGCGCAAAGGGGCAGCCGCAATATGATTTACCTTTCCCGCTTTGAAAAGAAAAGCCCGGCTATGGGCGAGGGCTATCCTTTCGCCGTGCCGCTCATCGCCGCGATGCAGGCCATTGACTTCACAGCGTCCGTCACCATTTTCGCGGGGGACAACGGCAGCGGCAAGACCACGCTGCTGGAGCTCATGGCCGCAAAACTTTCCGCCGTGCGCATCGGCTCCGGCAACAGGGGCGAGCGGCGCGCGCGGATAGAAAAGGTGGCGGCAGGCTTCCTTGCCACGCGCGCGCGCACGCAAAGGCTGTGCTTCTATTTCACGGCGGAGGATTTCAGCCGGGAGCTTGAGGCGCGCATGGAAATGCGCGAGGACGCGGAAAACGCCCTGCGCCGGATCGAGCAGGAATATGTAAACCGTTCCGCCTACGCGAAAGGCCAGGCCTCCATGCCCTTTGCGCGCACCATCGGCGAAATGGACGGACAGTATCGGACGGAACTCACAGAGCGCAGCCACGGCGAGGGCTTCCTCGATTTCTTTGGAAAACGGCTCGTGCGCGGCGGACTGTATTTTCTCGACGAACCGGAGGCCGCGCTGACCTACTTCAACCAGCTTGTGCTGCTCAACATGATACGCGAGGCCGTGCAAAACGACTGCCAGTTCGTGGTTTCCACACACTCCCCCGTGCTGTGCGCCTGCCCGGACGCCGTGATTTACGAGCTGACCCAAAACGGCCCCGCGCGCACGCGGTACGAGGAGCTTTCCGACGTGAAATTCCTCAAAATGTTCCTGTTCGAGCGGGAAAAGCTTTTGCGCTATTAAGAGGGGGAAATTATGGGCTACGTCGTGGGCGTGGGCGCGCTCAACGCCGATTTCGCGGGCAGGAGCCGGGAAAACCCCGTCATGCGGGACTCCAACCCCGGCTTCGTTCGCGTGAGCGCGGGCGGCGTGACGCGAAACATCTTGGAAAACGCCGCGCGCATGGGGCTTGACTGCCGCCTTTTGAGCGCCGCGGGCAATGACGCGCTGGGAAAAATGGCGCTTGCGGCGACGAAAAACGCGGGCGTGGACGTATCCCACGCGCTCATCTTGGACGATATCCCCACGTCGACCTACTGCGCCATACTCGAACCCTCGGGCGAAATGCTTGTGGCCCTCTCGGACATGCGCATACTCGAGCGCGTGAGCGACGGCTATCTTGAAGCCCACGCCGGCTTGCTTGCGGGCGCGGACGCCGTTGTGCTCGATCCCAGTTTGCCCGTGCGCGCGATCGATAAAGTGCTGGAACTTGCCTGCGGCGCGCCTGTCTTTGCCGATCCGGTGTCCACAAGCTATGCGAAGAAGCTCATCGGCCGCGAAGGGCGGTTTTTCATGCTCAAGCCCAACCGCATGGAGCTTTCCATACTCACCGGCATGGACGCCGATACGGAAACGTCCCTTCGCCGCGCGGCGGAAGCGCTCGTCAATACCGGCTGCAAAAGGGTGTATGTCACGCTCGGCGCGGAAGGCTGCGCCTATGCGGACGATGATGGCCGCTACCTGCGCAGCAAGCTTCGCCCCGCGCGCCAAATGGAAAACGCCACCGGCGCGGGGGACGCTTTTACCGCCGCCGTGCTCTACGGCTTTGTGCGGGACTACGCGCCCGCGCGCACGATTTTCCTCGCGCTTGCCGCGGGGCTTGCCGCGATACAAAGCGAGGCCACTGTGGAGCCGCGCATGAGCGAAGCTTTTCTTGAATCCATTTTGCGCGAAAACCCGATGGCATCATGTTGACAATGGCATGAACTTGCGTTAAAATAACGGAGCGTCTTTAAACGGACGTATGCGCCCATAGCTCAGCGGATAGAGTGCCCGGCTACGAACCGGTAGGTCGCAGGTTCAAATCCTGCTGGGCGCGCCAGAAAGACATAGCTTTCCATCAGGGGAAGGTATGTCTTTTTCTATGCAGGGAAATATAATATTATAGATTCAAAGACGATTACATTATAATAGACAAGATAATAGACAAGCAAAAATTTGACGGAGGGAAACAGATAGTCATATGGATAAAAATATAGCGGTTTTTTTTTGAACATGAGATTCAAGATGACGACCTATATAAGTCAATTTATGATTTTCTTTCTTCATCACATATCCGTGAGGGAAAATTTGAAGGAAATGAGGTGTTGCTGAACAAGCTAAACCGCCAAACGGTTATAATTTATAAAGAATATGAAATGGAAGATGGGAGTTTTCTATATTCGCAAGACACCATTATATATGATATCCCCTCGCTTTTGAAAAAGTTGGAGGAATACAAAAGACAGATTAGGTAGCCATATAAATTCCAGTCTGTGGGTCCGGCGTAAAGAATTTCTGCCTAACTGCAAAAATCTTTTTCCCACTGAACAACGGTCGAAATCTGAACTCCCATGTCCAGTTTCGGCCGTTTTCTATCCCTAAAATGCTTTCATATAGGCGCTTATAGCATTTTTGCTTATCCTGATAAAGCTGGACAGGCTTTAGCAAAAACGTAAAATCTGTTTTGTGAAAATCACGAATGATGGAATTCGAATTCCCTTGTCCAAATTAGAACGCCTTGCCAAAGGCGTTTTTCAGCAGTTTGTCCATAGCTTGCGTACTTTCGGTATTGAGAATATGTCATTGGTATAGTATAACTAAATTGTAGACTATTTATATTTTGTATTGGGGGCTTAGGCTATGTTAGGGAAAAGTGGGGAGCTTACAGAAATCATCATAAAATTTGCTGCGTCTGGTTGGGATTTGATTGCCGGGCCGTCAAAAGCGTGGCTTGATAACAGTAAAACAAATAAAGAATTGCTCCCAATTATCGAACAGGCAGACAGAGAATGCGGAAGCTGCGGTTGTGAATTTGACGCTCTCTATAAAAGAGCAATTGATTTATTGAACGCCTAATAAGCATAATCAGAAAAGTGGATCGTTGCTACTAATCCACATAATCAACATACTAGCACTTCACAAGTAGTTGCATTGCAAGAGTGAATGGTAAAATGTTTCAGAAAGAGCGTGCATCTTTTTTGATAGCGTTGGGCAAAACACGAAACCTGCTGAAAAAGCTAAAATTGCTTTTGCGGCAGGTTTTGCTATACTAAAGTTACAAAAACAATTTATATGGGGGAGGTGAATCCAATGACGAATGCAAAATAATCATATTGGCGTAGATAAATATCCTTCGCCAATATGTAAAAACACTAAGTTTATTATATTAGGTGAAGAGAGGTATAACCATATATGGAATACTCTATCGTTCGGGTGGATAAGGAGAACTACGTTCTCTTCGATGACATGGTGTTTTTCCGTATGAACGACCGTGAGAGAACGCCGGAGGAACGGGCGAAACCGCGTGACTTCGGTGCGAACTGCGCAATGCTGGCAGACAAAAACCTGCGTGTCTATGCCGCACAAGCCGGCGAACGGTTTATCGGTTGGATTTCGGCTGTTTTTATTCCCAAAATTGGTCATCCGAAATATGGCGGCAAAGGCTTTCTGGATATTGACGAGTTGTGGACAGCCCCGGCATTCCGG
Organism: Bacillota bacterium; assembly: GCA_023393045.1. Classification (GTDB taxonomy): domain Bacteria; phylum Bacillota; class Clostridia; order Christensenellales; family CAG-138; genus Phil1. The sequence continues at coordinate 14,543 of JAEWMV010000133.1, forward strand.
AGGCATGGCATCGCGTATGCGCTGATGACAGAAGTCGAACGCGCCGCAAAGGAGATGAACGCGGTGGGTCTACGGTTGTATGTTGGTGGCGATAACCCGGGTGCCCTTGCGCTGTATACTAAGTTCGGTTACAGGGATCGTGGGGACAACGCTCACTGGATGGTCAAGGAATGGGATTAAAAAATATCCTTCACTGCAAGGCAGCTTTTTCATAGCACCCTACCAAAGAAAGACCTATCTTCAGTCAAGCGGAAGAT
>JAEWMV010000222.1 GCA_023393045.1 Bacillota bacterium
CCGCGGAGCTTGCGCAGTCTCCGTACTACGCCGAGCTCACCAGCGGCGCCATGAAGATCTCGCTCACGTACTGCTCAGAAGGCGGCGTGCAGCAGGAAAACCTCGCGCTGCTCATACAGGCGAGTATGGCGGCCCTCGGCGTGACTGTAGAGATCACGGGCAAGCCTTTTGCCACCATGATGACGGATGCCGAGACCGTTGAAACCACTCCCAACGCCTCCTTCGTGGCGTACGCGCCTTCCTATCTCGACGGCAGCGGCTACCTCAAGAACCGCTATCATTCCTCCTCCTGCGGCACGTGGGAGCAGATGGAATGGCTGCAGGATCCCGAGATCGACGCGCTCATCGACCAATCTATGACCACCATGGATCAGGCTGCGCGCAACGCCCTGTATAAGGAAATCTCCCTCAAGCTCATGGACATCTGCCCCAGCGTTTGGATGATGGACAGCGCGAGCACCACGGCATATCGCTCCAATTACTTCATCAGCCCCGTGGCGGAAAAGTTCCAAGCGGGCGAGGACTTCGTCTACGCGATGGGCTACTCCTGCTACTACCGCGACTATAAGATACTCGGCTGATCCCAACATTATTGTTCTCTTCGGTACATATGCGCGCTCAAAAGGCGCGCATATGTACCGAATAACGGATTCTTTATAAGCCATCATCCCGAAGGAGAGGGTTCAAATGATCCTGAAGCTACTCAAACGCATCGCCTCCTATCTGCTGGTGCTGCTCGGGCTTTCGATATTCGTGTTCATACTCGTGCGCGTCATGCCCGGCGACACCGCGCGCCTTGCGCTTGGTCCCCGTGCGCCGGAGGAAACCGTGCAGGCGCTGCGCGAGGAAATGCACCTGGATAAGTCCATCCCCGTGCAGTACTGGTATTGGCTCACGGGCATCGTCAAGGGCGATTTGGGCACGTCCGTCATCACCAAGCGGCCCATCACCGAGGACATCAAGTTCTACCTGCCCGCGACCATAGAGCTTGCGCTCATGTCCGCCGTCATTATGGCAAGCTGCGGCATACTGCTTGGCGTGACGGCGACCAAATATTCCGACAAATGGCCGGACGCGATCATCCGCGTGCTGTCCTACCTTGGCATCGTGGCGCCCGCGTTCCTGTGGGCGGTGCTCGCCATGCTGCTTTTTGCCTATCTCATTCCGATACTTCCCGTCGCGGGCAGAATCAGCGCGGGCATGACCCCGCCTGCGTCCGTGACCGGTCTCTATATGATCGATTACCTTCTGCAGGGGAACACCAAGGGCGCGTGGGACGCCTTCTGCCACCTCATCATGCCCGCGGTGGTGCTTTCCTTCGGCGGCATCAGCCAGAGCGCGCGCATCTGCCGCGCGAGCATGGTGTCCAACATGGAAAAGCCCTACGCGGCGGCGGAGCGGGCCTACGGCATACCGGAGAACAAGATACTCTATAAGTATCTCCTCAAGCCCTCACTGAGTTCCTTCATCTCCGTCACGGCGCTCGATATCGCCATGCTCTTTGGCGGCGCGTATCTGGTGGAGAGCATTTTCAACTATCCCGGCCTCTCGCGCTACGGCCTCACCGCCATGCTCAACAAGGACGTGTTCGCGGTTTCGGCGGTGATGCTGGTGGACGGGGTGATCGTGATCGCCTTCAACCTTTTGACGGATATCATCATCTCCCTCCTCGATCCGAGGATACGCTACTCCTCTTCCAATTGACGAAGAGAGCTTTGAGAAAGGAAGCGGATTATGGAAAGCTGCCGTTCAAGAATCGACGTATCCCAGGTGGACGTTGCCCGCATACCCAAGCGCAACGCTTGGGAGGACGCAAGAAAACTATGGTATAAATTCTCGCTCAACAAGGTCTCCGTCGTGGGGTTCGCGCTGATACTGCTCATCGTGATCGTCGCAATCTTCTATAAGAGCCTTGCGCCCTACCCCGAGCATGTGGGCGCGATGGTGGACTTTAAAAACGCCTGCCTTGCGCCCTCGTGGGAGCATCTTTGCGGCACCGATCAGGTCGGGCGCGATATCTTAAGCCGCATCATGTACGCGTTTCGCGGCGCGCTCACCATGGGCATCGTGGCGATACTCGCCATATTGCCGCTCGGCGGCGTGCTGGGCCTCATCGCGGGGTATTGGAACGGGCGCTTCGTTTCAAACCTCATCATGCGCATTGCGGACGTGTTCCTCTCGCTGCCCACGCTCATCCTCGTGATGTGCGTATCCTCCATCATGGCGCCGAGCATGCGAAACGCCATGCTCGCCATCAGCATTTCCTGGTGGCCTTGGTATACGCGCCTGGTCTACGGCATCGTGACCTCCACGAGGAATGAAATCTACATCCGCTCGGCCGAGGTGCTGGGCGCGGGCACGTGGCACATCCTCATCAAGGAAATCCTGCCAAACGCCCTCGGCCCCATACTCACCAAGATGACGCTCGACTTCGGCGTGGCGATACTCGCCGGCGCGACGCTCAGCTTCGTGGGCATGGGCGAGCAGCCGCCCGCGCCGAGCTTGGGCGCGATGGTGTCAAGCGGCGTGGGGTATCTGCCCGACCAGTGGTGGATGGCGGTGTTCCCGGCCTTTGCGATCATGCTGATCGTGCTGGGCTTCAACCTTCTGGGTGACGGCATCGGCGACATGCTTTCCGATGCGGAGTGACGCGTATGAACAAGAATGATTTAATGCCAAACGATATGGAAAACCGCGTGGTGGACGTGCGCGACCTGTTCATCTCCTTCCGCACCTTCAAGGGCTACACGAAGGTGTTGAACGGCGTGAACCTGCACGTTTCGCGCAAGGAGAAGATCGCCATCGTGGGCGAGACGGGCTGCGGCAAGACCACCACCGTCAACGCCATTGCGCACATACTCGCCAAACAGGCGCACATCGACGGGGGCGAAATCTACTTCCACGGGCACGACTCCCTCAAAATGACAGAGAGGGAAATCAAGAAGCTGCGCGCGAGCGGGATTTCCGTGATCTTTCAGGATCCCATCGCCTCATTGAACCCCGTTTTCACCATAGGCGACCAGATGGCCGAGGTCATCAAGTATTCCGGCATCGAGAACGCGGGGGATAAAAAGGTGCAGAGGGAGCGCACCATCGCGGCTTTGAAGGAAACCTCGCTGCCCGACCCGGAGCGGCTCATGGACAATTACCCCTTCCAGCTCTCCGGCGGCATGCGCCAGCGCATCTGCATCGCGATGTCGCTTGCGACTCCGCGCGACCTCGTCATCGCGGACGAACCCACCACCAACCTCGACGTGACCATACAGGATCAGGTGCTGAAAATCCTGCGCCACCGCGTGGAGGATAAAAAGAGCGCGCTCATCCTCATCACCCACTCTCTGGGCGTGGCGCGCGAGGTGGCGGACCGCATCTATGTGATGTACGCGGGCAATATGGTAGAAACAGCAAGCTCAAAGGAGCTTTTCCGCGAATGCCTGCATCCCTACGCCAAGGGGCTCATGAGCTGCATACCCAAGCTTTCCGGCGGCGGCATCGCCTCGGGCATACCGGGATACCTGCCCAATTACCTCACACCTCCTCCGGGCTGCCGCTATGAGTCGAGGTGCCCGCACGCCATGGCGCGCTGCCGCGAGGCCATGCCTCCCATGTTTGAGGCCGCGCCGGAGCATTACGTCGCCTGCTATCTTTATGAACGAGGAACGAGCGCATGATGAATGAAGACATACTCGTAGTCGAGAATTTGAAAAAATACTTCCCCGTCAAATCCAAGGGAAAAGAAGAGCTTTTTGTCAAGGCGATAGACGGCGTGAGCTTCACCCTCAAGCCCGGGGAAACGCTGGGGCTCGTGGGCGAGTCCGGCTCGGGCAAGAGCACGGTCGCCTACGACGTGGTGGGCATGTACAGCCCCACGGAAGGCTCCATACGCTTCAAGGGGCAGGAGATCGGCATGCTGCTTCGGGACAGGCCGCTTTCCCTCAAAAAGGAGATACAGATCGTATTCCAGGACCCGGGCACGTCGCTCAACCCCAAGCGCACGGTCTATAAGATACTGGAGCTGCCGCTCAAAATCCACCATGTGTGCGAGAGGAAGGATTATCTCAAGTTCGTCGCGCGCCTGATGGACCTTGTGGAGCTGCCCTATGAGTACATGTTCAAGTACCCGGCGGCATTGGGCGGCGGCGAGCGGCAAATGGTTGCCATCGCCCGCGCGCTTGCGACCGACCCCACGCTCATCGTCCTTGACGAGCCCACGAGCGCGCTCGACGTGTCCGTGCAGGCGAAGATCATCAACACGCTGCTGCGCCTGCAGAAGGAAATGCAGCTGAGCTACCTTTTCATCACGCACGACCTGAGCCTGATGCGCAACGTCGCCACGCGCGTGGCCATCATGTATCTGGGCAAGATCGCGGAGATCGCGCCCACGGAGGACTTTTTCAGCAATCCGCAGCACCCCTATACCAAAATGCTGCTTTCTTCCATCCCCGTCGTGAGCGAGGAGGAGGAGAAATTCAAGCCGGAGCGCATCGAGTCGAGGGGGGAGATCCCCAGCCCCGTCAACGTGCCCCCGGGCTGCAGCTTCAACACGCGCTGCCCGTTTGCCTGGGAAAAGTGCCGCGAGGAGGATCCCGCTATTCTGGAAACTGCGAACGAACATTTGGTGAGATGCCATTTGTATGGGATGAAGAGGTAAGAGATGGAGTTTAAGGACTTTCGACTGAAAACCAAACAGGACATTGAGGATTTCCTCACGGGCTGCGCCTTTTACGGCACGGGCGGCGGCGGCAACACCACGGTGGGCCGCGCGTCGCTCAACAAGTGCCTGGAGAGAGGGCTTGACATCACGCTCCTTCGTCCCGAGGACATCGAGGACGACGGATTGTATTGCAGCGCCTTCTTCATGGGCAGCATCGCGCCCAAAACCGAGGAGGTTTTGCGCGATATGGAGCGCAACGGCTTCACCCAGAGGAAGCACGGCCTTGAGGATATGCTCATCGGCGCGGTGCGCGCGCTGGAAAATTACCTTGGCAAAAAGGTCGCGGGCCTCATGATTGCGGAGCCCGGCGGCTCCAACGCGGCCTGCTGCATGGCGGCGGGCTATATGATGGGCCTGCCCGTATTAAACGGCGACCCCGTGGGGCGCGCCGTGCCTGAAATGGTGCAGGGACCCCACGCCATGCAGGGAAGGGTGTGCCTGCCCGCCGCGTATTTCGACTCTTGGGGAAACGTCAACATCACGGTTGAGATTTCCTCCTACAAGGGGATGGAGCGCGTGGGCAAGTTTTTAAGCCAGGCCTCCTACGGCGAGATGGCCGAGGCCGCCTACGCCATGACGGGGCGCGAGGTGAAGGAAATCCTCATCCCCTATTCGCTTTCGCGCGCGTGGCGCGTGGGCAGCGCCATCAACCGCGCGGTGGAGCGCAGGGAAGACCCGCTCGCCGCGGCGGCGAAGGCCTCCGGCGGGCGCGTGATGGGCCGCGGCAGGCTGCATGATATTGAGACAAAAGATGCGGACGGGTACTATTGGGGCACGTATCGCATAGAGGGCGAAGGGGAGCACGCGGGCAAGGATTATAAGATTTGGTTTAAGAATGAGAACCACGTGCTTTGGGTCGACGGCGTGCCCGTGACCACAAGCCCCGACCTCATCACCATCATCAATGATAAAACCGGCGCGCCCATACTCAACTCCTTCCTAAAAGAAGGGGAACCTGTGGGCATCGTCACCAACCCGTCCGACCCGTTTTATATGTGCGACAAGGCTGTGGAGGTATTCGGCCCCCGCGCGTTCGGCTTTGATTTCGACTATGTCGCGTATCAAAAGGACTGAGTGGAGAAAGGAGAAAGCATGCGTACAAATCAGGTTTCCGGTTTCTACAAGCTCTCCCCCGCGCAGCGTCTCGACGAGGTGGCCGAGTTTGCGGGGCTGACGGAGGAGGAGAAGAAGATTCTCCTCAACACGGGCAACATTTCCATGGACGTTGCCGACCATATGATCGAAAACGTCATCGGCGGCTATTCGCTGCCCATGGGCGTGGCGCTCAACTTCCTCATCAACGGCAAGGAAAGACTCATCCCCATGGTCACGGAGGAGCCTTCCATCATCGCCGCCGCCAGCAACGCCGCCAAAATGGCGCGCGCCACGGGCGGCTTCTTTGCGAGCTACACGGGCTCCATCATGATTTCGCAAATCCAGCTTGTGGGCGTTGCAAGCCCGCATTGCGCGCGCATGCGCGTGTTTGAAAACAAGGAGGAGATCAAGCGCATCTGCAACGAAAAGGACCCCGTGCTCGTAAAATACGGCGGCGGTGTGCG
>JAEWMV010000257.1 GCA_023393045.1 Bacillota bacterium
TTGTTTCCATTAGGGGAGCTTCCTTTCCGTTCTCACGCTACGCGTTCGGTGCAACAGGCGTTCCCTCCGCGGCACATGTTTCAAGGAACTCTATGATCCTTTCGGCGTCCGCTTCGCTCATTTTATACCTTTTCCCCTCAGTATAAACATAGCTTCGGCCGCTCTCGATATGGAAAATGTTAAGGCGGGCTTCTGGCTGGGGTATTGTAGGAAAGACCGAATACAGCTTATTCGAGAAAGTTATGCCGCTGTAAAAGCCGGAAAATGTGACATCGATCGAGTGGATAAGCTCCGTAAATTCAAGGAGCCGTTTTTCATCATCGATCCGAACCGTAAACGGCGGGGCATTATCGGGTGGCGATACCTCGAAGAATGCACCGGTTAGCTCCCAATCACCAAGCCCGGGGGATAACAGCTTGGAGAGTTGCCTCGGGATAGCAAACAGAAGCAACAGGCATATGCACAACACCGCCGCAAGGCACAGCGCGACAAGTTTACTTACTTTGCTTCTTTTCATATTCCGGTTCCCCTTTGATTGGCGTATATGGCTTTTCTATTTATCGGAGAGGATGAAACATATAAATAGTTCGAGTTACCCAAAAAGTATTGAACAAATATCTAAAGTATGGCCCACGGCTTGCCCTGCGTATTGGAAAAAGCCGGACATTTCCGTACTTTTCCCACACACTGAAACGGCCTTTCCCTAAAGCGAAGGCGGTTTGTTGTTCCGTGCCTTATCAATCGTCAGCTTCCCCATCGTCCCCATAGTCCTCTCCCTCGGGAAAGTCGAGGAATTCCACGTCCGCGTCAAGGCAGCCCGCGGTCGCCTCCAGCGCCTTTTCGTAATCCTCCTCGGAAACGTAAATCTTCACGCCCATGTTGATGGAGGCGGCATAGGCCGCGCCCGCGCCTGGGGTCATGGTGTAATACGCGATGCCCGCCTCGTCCAGTATGCCGCATATGATGCCCGCCTCGGGCAGGCTGGGCGCGTTGATGAGCAGCTTTTCCTTCAAGAAAACGCACCTCCTTCCCGCGCAATACTATAGCACAGCGCACGCGGAGCTTCAAGCGCGCCCTTTGTCGCAACGGCGCGGCGGATATGGTATAATGAGGCGGATCAGCCCCAAACGGAGTACGGAAGATGAAAAAAGAGGACCTCTTTATCATCGGCGCGGCGCTGCTGGCCGCAGGCATATTGTATATCGCGACGGCGTGGAGAAACGCGCCGGCGGCCTTTGTGATTATCTATGTAGGAAGCGAGGTCTACGTCAAGGTTCCCATAGACGAATACCAAACCGTCACCGTAGACCAGGGCGACGGAAAGGTGAACGTCATCACCATAGACGAAGAGGGCGTTTTCATGGAATCCGCAAGCTGCAAAAACCAGCTCTGCGTCCGGCAGGGGCATGTCAGCCTTGAAAAGGCGGACGCGCTGCCGCTCGGCCGCTGGATCGTATGCCTGCCAAACGGCGTCACCGTGGAGCTTTCGGAGGATGGGGAATGAAGCGCATTTCGGCGGGAACGATCGCAAAGCTAGGCCTTCTCACAGCCATCGCCGTGGCGCTGGGGTATGTGGAGTACCTTTTTCCGCTCACCTCCATACCCGGCATCAAGCTGGGACTTGCCAACACCGTGCTGCTCTACGCGCTCTACCTCATGGACGCGGGCAGCGCGCTTTTGCTGATGCTTCTTAAGATGGGCCTTTCCGGCCTCCTCTTCGGCGGCGCGACCGCCATGATCTACAGCTTCGCGGGCGGCGCGCTGAGCCTTGCCGCCATGCTGCTCGCGCGGCGCATCAAGGGGATAAGCGAAGTGGGCGTGAGCGTGACGGGCGCGCTGCTGCACAACGCGGGCCAGCTTGCCGTGGCCATGTTCGCCGTGGAATCGCGCGCGCTGCTGGCGTATGCGCCGGTTCTTCTCGTATCCGCCGCGGTGACGGGCACGCTCACGGGTCTTGTCGCCAAAGGCTGCATCAGGGCGCTCGAAAAAGCGAACAAGCGTGGTGGCAAGACCGATGATAACGCGGCGCAAGGGGAAGAAAAGCCATGAAAAGGCTCGCCGCGCTTCTTCTTATCATGCTGCTCGCCCTATCCGCGTGCACGCCCCGGAACGGCGCGGGCGGGCTTACGCGCTATGAAACAAGCTTCATCGACGTGTTCGATACCGTGACGACCGTGACCTTTTACGCGCCGGATGCGGACACGGCAAAGCGCTGGAGCGACGACCTCCACGCACGGCTTTTGCACTATCATCAACTCTACGATATCTACAACAGCTACGACGGGCTCAACAATGCCCGCACCGTCAATGAAAACGCGGGCAAAGCGCCCGTTGAGGCGGATGCGGCGCTCATCGGCCTTATCCTGTTTGCAAAGGACATGCACGCGCAAACGGGCGGCACGATGAACGTCGCCATGGGCAGCGTACTCTCCATTTGGCATGACTACCGCGAGGCGGGTCTAGAAAACCCGGAAGAAGCGGCGCTTCCCCCGATGGAAATGCTTAGGGAAGCCGCGAAGCACACGGACATCGGCGACGTAATCGTCGACGAGGCGGCAGGCACGATTTACCTTGCGGATCCCCTCCTCTCCCTCGACCTCGGGGCGGTCGCCAAAGGGTACGCGGCGCAGTGCATCGCGGACGAAATGCGCAGGGCGGGCGTAACCTCCATGCTCCTCTCCATCGGCGGCAACGTGTGCTGCATCGGCGCGCGCGCGGACGGCAAAGACTGGAGGGTCGCAGTGGAATCACCCGACGGGCAGACCGAAATGCCCACTCTCAGCGTCAACGGACAGAGCCTTGTGACCAGCGGCTCTTATCAGCGGTACTATACAGTGGACGGCGTCGCCTATCACCACGTCATCGACCCGGCGACGCTCATGCCCGCAGCGTATTTTATTTCCGTCACGGTGCTCTGCGCCGACTCCGGCCTCGCGGATGCGCTTTCGACTGCGCTGTTCAATTTGCCGCTTGAGGAAGGAAAAGCGCTCGCGTCCCGCGCGGGCGTGGAGGCGCTGTGGGTGGCCCCGGACGGAACGCAGACCATGACGGAGGGCTTTCGCGCGCGCCTCGACGGTGAATGAAGGAGGACATGATGAAAACATTGCTCGTAACGGGCTTTGAGCCCTTCGGCGGGGAAAAGCTGAACCCGTCGTGGGAATGCGCCTGCAATCTTCCGGATGAAATCATGGGCGTGCGCGTCGTAAAAGCGCAACTGCCCGTCGTCTGGGCGCGCATCAACGCAGAGGTGAACGCGCTATTGTCGCAATATAAGCCGGACGCGGCGCTTTTATTGGGACAGGCGGGCGGGCGCACGGCCATCACGATAGAGCGCGTCGCCATCAACCTTCGCGACAGCGTGAAGCCCGACAACGCGGGCGTGATAAAACAAAACGAGCCCGTCGTGCCAAACGGGCCGGACGGACTCTTTTCAACGCTTCCCTGTTATGAAATGCTCTCTTCCCTGGAAGCTTCCGGCATCCCCGCCGCGTTTTCCTACAGCGCAGGGCCGTACCTGTGCAATGACGCGATGTATGTGGCTCTCTACCGCGCATCGCTCGATATGCCGCACCTCCTCGCGGGCTTCGTGCATGTGCCCTATATGGCGGGGCAGAGCGACACGGCGTTCACCATGGAGCTTGAAGTGATGCAAAAAGGCGTGCGCCTGTGCTGCGAGGCAGTATGCAAGGCGCTACCGCGCTAACTCATCCCTCCGAGCCTTCCCCCCACGCTTCGGGCGGAAGGTCTTCTTTTTCCGCCTGCGCATCGGCCTTGCAAAGAGGGCTTCTCATATAGTATATAGACATCAGTATGCTGCACAACACCCAGCCCAGCGGGTAGCCGAGCGCAATGGCGACAATCCCCCCGCCGAGGGCTTTGCTCACCGCCAGGTAAATCTGGCGCACCACCACAAAGGAAGTCAGCATGATGAACATGGGCACCTTGGCGCGGCCCGTGCCGCGCAGCGCACCCGCAAATATCTGGTTGAAACAGGTTGCGATGTAGAAGGGTGAAATGATTGCGATAAAGCGCGCGCCATAGTCAATAACCGCCTGATCATCGGTAAAGAGCGTGACGAGCGGGCGGCGGAAGATCACCATGATTCCCAGCAGGAGGGCCGTGATGCCGATGGACATGATCAGCGCCTGCCTGACGCCTTTGCGCGCGCGCTCCAGCTTGCCCGCGCCGTAATTCTGCCCGACAAAGGTCGTTGAGGCGATGGCAATGCTCTGCACAGGCACGAGCGCGTATACGTCAATCTTGTTGTAACTCGACCAGCCCGCCATGCAGTCCGAGCCGAAGCCGTTGATGTAGGACTGCACGAACACATTGGAAAAAGAGGTGACCGCCTGCTGTATGCCCGAAGGCAGGCCGACGGCGAGTATCTGCTTGAGGATATCCTTCTTGATGCCAAGGCGGTTCCAGCGAATTGCATAGGGTGCGTCCGAGCGGGAGAGCGTGAAGAGTACCAGCAGCGCGGAAATGAACTGCGAGATGATAGTGGCGTACGCCACGCCCGCAATCGCCAGGTCGAATACGATGACGAAGAGAAGATCCATCACCACGTTGAGCAACGCCGAGAAGATGAGGAAATACAGCGGCCTTCTCGAATCGCCCACCGCGCGCAGTATGCCCGACCCCATATTGTAGAGCAGTAGGCCCGATACGCCCGCAAAATAAATCGTCAGATACTGCCTTGCCTGCGGGAAAACATCCTCAGGCGTATCCATCATATGCAGCAGGGGCGTCACCAGCAGCACGCCCGCTACGCTCGCGAGCACGCTCACGATGATGGTTGCGAGTATGGTCGTATGCACGGCGTCGCTGAGTTTTTGATACTCCTTCGCGCCATAGGATTGGGAAATGATAACGCTTGCGCCGGTTGACAGTCCCGCGCAAAG
>JAEWMV010000023.1 GCA_023393045.1 Bacillota bacterium
TCGGGATAAATGAGCTCGGGAACGGTCTTGGCCGCGTTGATGTAGCTGGTGATGAGCGGCTTGGCGATGCCCTGGGAGTTGAGCTCCTTGATGATCATCGAAAGGTTCGCGGCCGCCGCGGTGCAGATGATCACGTCGGGATCAAAGTCCTTGATGATGGCGACCGCGCCGGACACGTCGCTGTCGGTGGCGGAAAGCTGTGCGCCCTGCACCTGCGCGCCGTTCTCCCCGGCGACCTTGCTCACGCCCTCAAAGAGGTCCACGCTGGATTCGTCGTTATAATAAAGCATGCCGATTTTCTGCGCGCCGAGGAAACCCACGGCGCGGGCGGCCATAATCTGGCCCTCCATGTAGAAGATGGGCTGCACGGGGAAGATGTTGTAGCCGTCCTCGTTGGTTGCGGCATTTTCCACATACAGCTGGCGGATGCCGGTGGGCAGGTACACGGCGGGGATGCCGTATGCCTTCAGATCATCGAGAACCGCGGCGGTGACCGAGCTGCCACAGACGGTCGCGAAAACCTGCTCCTCCTCAACGAGCTGCTGCATGGTGGACTTCGCCTTCACGGGGTCGCCCTCGTCGTCGATGTGTACAAGGGTGATTTTGCGCCCGTCGATGCCGCCTTTATCGTTGACCATGTCAAGATACGCGTTCATGCCGGCGAGAACGGGGAGCCCGATGATGGAGAATGCGCCGGAGGTAACAAAGGTGCTGCCAATCAGGATTTCGGTGCCGGAAGCGCCCTGCGAGTACTGGATTTCAACGGGAGGTTCCGTGTTTTCGCCGGAGGGCGGCGCGGTCGTTGCGGTATTCGGCTCACCGCCCGCCGTGGAATCCGGCGAGGCGGCGTTGTTACAGCCAAACAACGAAAAAGCCAGTACCAGAATCAGAAGGATTGAGATCGCTTTTTTCATATTGTCCTCCACTATTTATTCTTCTGCATGCGCCCTGGCGCATGCAAACCTTTATTGGCCGCCGAGATACGCCTCGACAAGGTTGGAATCGGCGAGAAGATCCGACGCCTTGTTCTGTGCGATCACCTGACCAACTTTTAGCACGTAAGCGTAGTCCGCAATCTTGAGCGTTTGAAGGGCGTTCTGTTCCACGATGACGACGGTGGTGCCCTCGTCCCTTATCCCTTTGATGATGTTGAATATATCCCGCACAATCAGGGGCGCAAGGCCGAGCGAGGGCTCGTCGAGCATAAGTACCTTCGGATCGCTCATCAGGGCGCGCGCGATGGCGAGCATCTGCAGTTCGCCGCCCGAAAGCGTGTAGGACAATTGGCGCACGCGTTCGGCGAGGCGCGGGAAGAGCGAATAGCAAAGTTCAAAGCGTTTTTTGACGTTGGCTTTGCCCTTGAGCGTAAACGCGCCCGCCTTGAGATTTTCCTCCACGGTGAGGTCCGGGAAGATAAGCCGTCCCTCGGGACAAAGGGCGATGCCCATGCCCGCGATTTTCTCCGCATCCATATTGGTGATGTCGCGACCGAACAGGGAAATGCTCCCCCCGCCCACGGGCACGATGCCGGTGACGGCAAGCAGCGTGGACGATTTGCCCGCGCCGTTGGCGCCAAGCAGCGATACGACCTTGCCTTCGGGCACTTCGATGTCGATGCCCTTGACCGCCTCGACCGCCCCGTAGGACACGCGCAGGTTTTTTATGGATAATGCCGTTGCCATTGCCTCACACCTCCTCCCCGAGATACGCTTCCTGAACGTCCTGATTCTGCTTGATTGCCTCGGGTACGTCGCACGCGAGCAGTTTGCCGAAGGAGATCGCGCAGATCCTGTCGCACACGTTCATCACAAGCCCCATGTCGTGCTCCACGAGCAGCACGGCGCAGCTATACTTGTCGCGCACCTCGCGGATGGTCCCGGCCAACTGGTCCGTTTCCACGTCGTTGAGTCCCGCGGCGGGCTCGTCGAGTATAATGAGCTTCGGGTCGCTCATAAGCGTGCGCGCCATTTCGATTTTCTTCTGAATGCCAAAGGGCATCGCGCCCGCGATGCGGTTTTTAAGCTCCGCGATGCCGAGAAAGCGCAGTATTTCGGTGGCTTTTTCGCGCATCTGCTTCTCCTCGCGCCGCGCGCGGGGAAGTCTTAACGCCTGCTCGAAGCCGGATGCCCTGAAATCGATATGCCCGCCGATGAGAACGTTATCTATAATGGGAATCTCGCGCACGATCTCCACGTTCTGAAAAGTACGCACCAACCCCAGGCGGATGATGTCGTGCACATGCATGCCCACCAGGTCCACGCAGCCGTCCTGCGCCGCCGCGCCGCGCACGCGCCCCCTCCTGTCCTCCGGCACGCGGAAGAGCACCTCCCCCCTGTCTGGGCGGTAGAACTGGGTGATGCAGTTGAAAACAGTGGTCTTGCCCGCGCCGTTGGGGCCGATAAGGCCAAACAGCTCCCGTTCGTTTACGTCGAAGCAGAGCCCGTCGACCGCCTTCAAGCCGCCAAAGGCGATGGACAGATCCCTGACGGAGAGTATTTTGCCCTGAGCAAGAGCGCTTTGCGCTTTGCCGCCGGTTTTATTCGCCATCTGTACCCCTCCTTTTTGCCGTGAGCTTTTGCAGGCCCCGCCACGCCTTGTGGGACAGGCTTCTGACAAGCTGCGAGAGGCCCTGCGGCAGGAATATGACCACCACCGCGATGAGGACGCCGTTGAGTATATAGGCAAGGCCGTTTATGTCGGAGATGACGGGCAGCTTCTTGAGCACCAGGTCGGAAATGCCAAACACGATGAGCACCCCGAGGATGGTGCCCCATGTGGAGCGTATGCCGCCGATGATAACCGCGGCGAGTATGAAGAGGCTGATTGCCATCGTCCAGATGCTCGGGTATGAGAATTTGGCGAAGAGCATATACAGGCTGCCCGCCAGCGCCGCGTAGGCCGACGCGAGGGCAAAGGAAATGAGCCGGTATTTCATGAGCTTGACGCCCATGGCCTGCGCCGCATGCTCGCTGCCGCGTATGGCGTGGAAAGCGCGGCCGAGCTGACTGTTCACAAGGTTATGCGTAAGCATCATGACGAGCACCAGCGCCGCGACCAGCACGATGAACGTGCCGTTCCTGTCGAGCTTTATACCGAAGAGAACCACCGCGCTCAACGTGCGCCCCGAAAAGCCGCCCGTGAAATCGCCCAGGCTTTCATAGGACTTGCGCATGATTTCGGAAAAGCAGAGCGTGGCGATCGCAAGCAGAGCCCCTGAAATCCGAAGCGCCAGCGCGCCCACGACGATGCCCACCAGTATCGGGAACGCGACCGCCAATATGATGGCGACCATGGTGGGCAGCTGGAGATCCTGCATGCAATACACCGTGATGTAGGAAGCAAGCCCCATGAATCCGGCCGTACCGAGGGACATTTGCCCCGAGTAGCCGAGCAGCAAGTTGAAGCCGATGGCGACGATGGAGTAGATGACTATCGTACCCAGTATCACCAGAGTAGAGCCCTTCACCAGCAGGGGCAGCAGCGAGACGGCGGCGCCGAAGGCGATGAACTGAAGATACGGATTGCGAACGAGCCTGCCGAATTTGCCGGAATGTATGCCGTGATCCATTGCTGCGCCCTCCTTATACTTTCTTGATGTACTTCTTACCGAAAAGCCCGACGGGGCGCACGGCAAGCACCACGAGCACCAGCACGAAGAGAATTTGCTCCCCCCAGCTATCCGATACGAAGTACACCAGCAGATTTTTGCCCACGCCCAGTATGAATGCGGCGACAACCGCGCCGTAGAACGTTTGGAATCCCCCGAGCACGCAGGCGAACAGAGCGTTCATCTGCACGCCCGCCATGAGGTTGATATGCACCGTGGTGGAGGGCGACACCATCACGCCCGCGAGCGTCCCGAGCACGCACGCAAGCGTCCATGCGAACAAAGTCACCAGCTTGGTGGGCACGCCCATGAGCCGGGCGACCGGCTCAATGGACGCGGTCGTGCGGATTGCGATGCCGAGCTTCGTCTTTTGCAGCAGATAGAAAAGCCCGATGAGCACCGCGAGCACGAGGCCGATGTTGAACATGCTGTTGTAGGTGAGGGCGGCCTCGCCGATGCGGATGCTCTCTGTGGAGAGAAGATACTGCATGGGATACGGATCGACGCCGAACACGGAGGGCGCCACGCCCGAGAATATCATGATGAGCCCCAACGCGATGATCTGCTTGCTCATGGGGGTGATTTTCATGGTGTGGCGTATCAGCAAAAGGTCGATAAGGAAGCTGATCAAGATGGCGCATATGACGCCGATGAGTATGGAGGGCAAAAGCGGCACGCCCATTTTGCCGCTCAGCCAAGCAACCACATAGGTGTTGAGCGTTGCGATGGTGCCCAGCGCGAAGTTCGTGACCCCGCTCGTGCGCGCGATGATGATGATGCCCAGCGTGGCCAGCGCATAAACGCTTCCCGTTTCCAGCCCGCGCAGGAACAGCTGTATGAATGTATCCATCTGACCTCCCCGATTGCGTTATTTGTTGCTCAGCCGACGAAATCCGCGATTTCTTGCGCGTAAGCCTCCGGCCGTTCGTACATCATCATGTGCCCGCAGTCCTTCAAGATCACCAGCTTTGAACCGGGTATGCGGCGGTGCACTTCCCGCTGGGTGGCGGCGGGATAAATGTCGTGCTCCCCCGCTATCACCAGCGCAGGGCAGGTAATTTTATCGAGCATCGGCCAGAAATCATGCTCCAGCATGGCAACCAGCAGGCACACCATGGGGCAGTGTTTGTGGTTGACCGCGAGGCGCTGCGCGTTCTCATGCATGGCTTTCTTCTGCGCCTCGGGCATGTCGTCGCGCAGGCCCCGGAGCGCGTACTCCTCAATGCTGCGGTTGGTCGTGCACACCATTTCCAGCGCCGCCTTCGCATCCATGCCGCCGCCAAGTCCCAGATGATAACTCTCATCGTTGACCAATTTCGGCGACATGACCGAGAGAACAACGCCCCCAACTCCATCCATGCCGTAAAGCTCAACGTATCGGTAAAGCACATGCACGCCCATGGAATAGCCGATCAATACGACCGATTTGAGCGCCAGCTCGTCCAGCAGGTTTTTCAAATCCGCGGCGAGGCGCGTGATGGTATAGCCGTCTTCCGCCACCTCCGACTCGCCGTGCGCCCGGTGGTCGTATACCACCACGCGGTATTTCTTCTGCAGCCCGCCCGATAGGGAGGCGAAGCCCTTGCCGCTGTCAAAATAACCGTGGATAAAAACCAGCGTTTTTTCTCCCGCGCCCAGCGTTTCGTAGTGGAGCTTAACCCCGTCGTCAGTCGTGAAGAACCCCATAGTGACTCCTTGTAC
>JAEWMV010000049.1 GCA_023393045.1 Bacillota bacterium
CGTCGCCTTATGATAGAAGTACGTCATGAGCGCGCCGCCGTGATGTTCCGCGCAGATGCGTATGACGGCCGAGGGCAATTTATATTTGGTGAGCAGCGCCACGCCGTCCTTCTGGTGCGCGATGATCGCCTGCGCGCTCTCGAGCGGGGGCAGCGTGTCGTGTATGTTCTCGCCGTTCTTTTGGTTTTCCTTAAAATACTGCGGGCGGCGCAGCTTGCCCACGTCGTGATAATAGCTCGCCACGCGCGCGAGCAGGGCGTCCGCGCCCACGCGCTCCGCCGCGGCCTCCGCAAGCGACCCCACGAGCACCGAGTGCTGGTAGGTGCCCGGCGCCTCGGTCATAAGCTCACGAAGAAGCGGTTGGTTAGCGTTGCCAAGCTCGCTGAGGCGCGCGGGGGTCGCCACGTCGAAGACGATTTCCCACAGGGAGAGCGAACCCGCCACGAGCAAAGTCGAAATCAGCGCGCTACCAAACGTCCATGCGACGGCGACGAGCACGGGCATGAGTTGTGTCCCCAGTATAAGCTGCAGCGCCGCCACCGCGAAGGAGGCCGCCGCCCCGCCCACGGCGCCCGCGCCGATGAGCGCGCCCCGGCTTTGGGTTTTGCGAAGGGCGATGACCGCCGAAGCGCCGGAGGCGATCGTGGATACGCATATGGAATATGCGTCGACGCCTGCCGTGCCCTCGCCGGACAAGGCCATGACGCCAAGCGAGGCCGCGATAAGCGGCGTCAATGCAAGCGCGGCGCGCTCGTCCACCAGGAGCGCGCAGAGCATGATGGCGATGAGCGCGGGCGAAAGCCGCGCATCCACCCGATTCCCCAGATACGCAAGCCCTATCGTGAAGACGACGAGCACCGCGATGGTGAGCATCTTCTTCGCTTCGCCCAGCACCTCCCTGCGATAGAGCGCAAGGTAGGCGGCGTAGAGCGAGAAGCCCGTGAAGAGCGCCGCGAGCACGCCGATGGTGAGCGTGATGTTCTTTTCGCCCGTATAAAGCATCCCCAGTCCGGAGAGCAGCGCGTGTTCCGCCTCGGTAACAAGCTTGCCGCGCTCCACGATAAGCTCGCCCTTTTTGATGACCACGGGCTCCACCGCCTCCGCCGCCGCGTCCTGGGCGGCCTTGGTCGCCTGCTCGTCGAGCACCAGCGTGGGGTGCATGTACGCGTCGAGCACGAGCGAAGCCGTGCGCTTGAGCGTGGCGCTTAGCCCTGTCATGGCGTTAATCTCCCGCACGCAGGAGCCTTTTACGCTGGGCATGCCCTCCTCGGACAATCCCGCTTCCAATGCGGTGGAAAGCTTGGATAAGACCACGTCCTTGAGCGTCTGCGCTTCCTCCGCGGGGCTTGCCAAAACGCCCGCAAGCGTATCCTCGTCGAGCGGGGGCTCTGTCATCGCGCCAAGCTGCGCCTTCTCTTCGGCCGTAAGGGTCTGCTTCCATTCGTCCGCGCCAAGCGCGGTGGTCCCCTGCGGCAGCATGGAGGAAGCCGCGGCGCGCATGGCGAAAAAGTCGGTAAAGAATTTTTCCGCGCCCGCGACATACTGCGAAATGAGCGCTTCGTCTATGGCGTAGACCTTTTTTGCGTTTGCGCGTGCGCTCTCGGTCAAAGCCTCTGTGGCAGGCTCGTCCACGATGCTGCGCGGCGCGTATATGGTCGCGGGCGAAGGCTCGCCCACCGTGACGGCGTAGAGCGTGGGCGCCATGTCCGCAAGCGCGAAGGCGCAGGTCGCCGCAAAGGCCGCAGCAGTCAGCAGCAGCCCGAGCCCCCTCGTCCTCTTCCTCACGGGCGGCTTGCGCCCTTCCGTTTTCGCCATCGCCCTCTCCTTTATCCTCAGTTCTTCTTCTGCACGCGGTCGTAGGCGGAAATGATCTTCTGCACCATCTCGTGGCGCACGACGTCTTTATAGGTGAGGTAGATATGCGCGATGCCCTCCACGTCCCTAAGGACGCCCAGCGCGTGCACGAGGCCGCTCCTCCTCTCGGGCGGAAGGTCTATCTGCGTGATGTCCCCCGTGACCACCACGCGGGAGCCCTCGCCAAAGCGTGTGAGGAACATCTTCATCTGCTCTATGGTGCAGTTCTGCGCCTCGTCGAGTATGATGTACGCGTCGTTGAGCGTGCGCCCGCGCATGTAGGCAAGCGGCGCAACCTCTATGACGCCGCGCTCGGACAGGTTCTTGAACGTCTCCGGCCCGAGGAAGTCATAGAGTGCGTCGTAGAGCGGGCGCAGGTAAGGGTCCACCTTGTTCTGCAGATCGCCCGGCAGGAAGCCGAGCTTCTCGCCCGCCTCCACCGCGGGGCGCGTGAGTATAATCTTTTCCACCTCTTTGTTCTTATAGGCGAGCACCGCCATCGCCACGGCGAGGTAGGTCTTGCCCGTGCCTGCGGGGCCCACGCCGAACACCACGGTGTGCCGCTTGAGGGCGTTGACGTATTTTTTCTGCCCCAGAGTTTTGCACTTGATGCGCCTGCCCTTGGCGGTGAAGGCGATCACGTCGCTCTCGAGCTCCGTGATGAGCTCCGCGTTGCCCTCGCGCGCGAGGTCCACGGCATAGCGTATGCGGCTGCGGTCGAGGCTTTCGCCGCGCCGTATGTTGACGAGCAGCTTGTCCGTCACACTCGCGGCGAGCTCCACGCTCTCGCTCGTGCCCTCTATGCGCACGCAGTCGCCCTCGGCGGTCATGCGCGCGCCCGTTTCCGCCTCCAGCACCTTGAGATTTTCGTCGAACACGCCGAATAGCTTGATCAGTTCGTCCATCGACTCGACGGGGACTTCCCGCGAGACGATCCCTGCGCCCGTTTCGTTAATTTCCATCAAGACCTCTTAATTCCGCAATATTTTCTTCGGTGATCACCGTGATGGTCACGGTGACCGATCCGTCCTCGTTCAGAACCGCGTCGCTCGTTTTGCTCAGCATCACGGCGTCCTCCGGCAATTGCGCGAGCAGCGCTTCCTGCGCGCGCGCATGTGCCCTTTCTTTCAATACGTCCTCCGGCGCGACGCCGAGCCTATCCTCGAGCTTATAGCTTTCGATCCGCTCGAACACAACCGGCAAAAAGCAGTTCGTCAAATGCCATGTGTCTATGATTTCCTCATCGCGGCCGACCTGCGGCTGTCCCGTTGAAAAGCCGAACAGGCGCACGCGAAGCTCAAACTCCGGCTCCCCCACCCTTGCGGGAAGCATGACGAGCGGTCCTGCGCTGGCGGATACGACATACGCTACCTGCGCCGTGACCTCACCCTTTGCGCGGGTGACCATATAGGTCGAACCGTCGTTTCGCACGACGCCCGAGATGAGCAGCTGTCCCT
>JAEWMV010000106.1 GCA_023393045.1 Bacillota bacterium
GGCTTACAATGCCATTTTTATAAAAGGGAAGGTATCGCCATGCTCGACGAAAAGCTCCTCATTCCCATAGGCGGAATTCGCCAGCGCATCCACATCAAGACGGAAGACGAAACAAAGCCCGTGCTGCTTTTTCTGCACGGCGGCCCCGCCATATGCGACAGGCACTATATTCTCAAGTATCACGCCGACCTGACGGATACCTTCACCCTCGTCTGCTGGGATCAGCGGGGGACGGGCGGCTCATATTACGGCGTAAAGTTCAAGGAGCTTACCATCGAGCGCATAAGGGACGACGCCAAGGAGCTTGTGGAATACCTTTGCAGGCGCTTCAATAAGGATAAAATCTTCGTCATCGGCTTTTCGTGGGGCTCGCAGCTTGGCACTTATCTCTGCCGGGCGTACCCGGAACGCATCGCTGCGTTCGTAGGCTATGGACAGGTGGTGGACTTGGTGCGCAACGAGGAGCTAGTGTATCGCTTTGCGCTGGAGGAAGCCACAAAGGCCAACGACGCGGAGGCGCTCAAGGTATTAGCGAAGGTAGGCCCGCCCGTGCGCGGCGCGTTCAAAGGCCATCTCAAGGGCGCTGAGGCAGTGCTGCGCGTGGTGCTCAAGTACGGCGGCTACTCGCCCCATGTCAACAGCGGCGGCTTCGCCATGTACATTTTGCGCTCCGGCGAATATTCTTTGCGTGACCTTTGGGGTATATTCAGGGGATACAGGCGCGTCACCGAGGCGCTCCAAAAAAACAGCGAACCCACGAATTTTCCAAAAAGCGGCTCACGCTTTGCCATGCCGTTTTACATCTTCCACGGGCGGCGCGACTATTATACGCCCGCCTCGCTTGTGGAGGAATGGTACCCCATGATAGAAGCGCCGGATAAATGCCTTGTGTGGTTTGAAAATTCGGGGCACGACCCCATGAGCGACGAAGGGGATAAGTTCAAGCCCCTCCTGCGCGAGAAGCTGCGCGCGGTGAAGGAGAGGGAGTCGGCCCGCGTATGAACGAAGCGGCCGCGTTTGCGGCATGCTGAATGAAGGAGGCCATTATGGAACTCAACGAGATCATGAAGGAGAAATGCTTCGTCGTCGTGGGCAATACGCTCGATGAGGACAAGTACGCTTTTAAAATCAAGGAAGGCCTGATCGAGCACGGCTATACCGTTTACGCCGTGGGCAAGGAGCTCGCCTCCATCAACGACGTGCCGGAGGAGATCGACGTCGTCGATTTGTGCATCCATCCGGCAAAAGGCATCGCGCTGCTTCGAGAGTGCACGAAACCCTTCAAGTGCATCGTCATTCAGCCGGGCGCGGAAAGCGAGGAGATCGAGAAGTTCCTCGAGGAAAAGCAATGGCCGTATATCCATGGCTGCCTGCTCGTGGGACTGAGCCTCTACGCCAACGGATAAACGGCGCATTGCGCTTTTAGGCAGGGCTATTTCTTGCCGGTGACCCCGTCCGCGCAAATCGGGATATAGATCCTGCACGTGTCGGCATAGCCTATATGCGTCAAATCGGGATATTCCTCAAGGTCGCCGGGGATTTGCTCGTTGAGGAGGTAGCCCGAAGTTGGCAGCCACGTTTTGTACGCATATCCTTCCGGGCCGCCTATGGTGCCGCGCTGCTCTTCCGTAAACATGGCGTAAAGGCTCTCCGGGAGGCGCTTGCCGATAAAGCCCGCGCGCAGCGGCGCGCCGGGTTCCACCTCGACGCCCGTGAAGAAAACCGTCGCAGGCTCCGTAAGTTCTTCGCTTCCCTCAAACTTCGGATACCACATATTCACGATATGCGGCGGCAGGGCGGGGGAGGGGATTTCCTCCACGCGCCGCAGGAGCGCCTGCGTCAGCGCGTCAAGCACGCGCGAAAAGTCCGCTTCGAGATCGATTTCACATTCCAGTCCGATGAGATTGAATTGCTTTCGTATGATTCGCGGCTGCATGGCAAGCCCTCCTTCGCATGGTTTAGCAAGCTTCAGGCGGTGATAGAGCGGCAGGGCGGCGGAACTGCGCCGGTATTCGCCTGGGGTGAGCGCGAACATCGCCCGGAAGGCGCGTATGAAGCCCTCCTGCGAATCGAAACGGTAATCGAGCGCCACGTCCAGCATGTGCGCCCCTTCCCTGAGCCGCGCCGCGGCCTCGCTCAGCCTGCGGCGGCGGATATACTGCCCTATCGTGCATCCCGCGAGCGCGGGGAATATGCGGTAGAGATGCGGCAGCGAAACATGCACGTGCGCGGCGACGTCATCGAGGGTAATTTTTTCGGCCAGATTCCGCTCGATGTAATCGACGGCTCCGGCGGTAATCGCGTAATAATCCAAACGAACACCTCCCTATGCGTTGAGTATAGCATGGGAGGCGTTCGTTTTCCTGATGATTCTTATCAATTTTGAAGCGGAGTCGCGCTTTGCCCTGCCGCGCGTCAGCCTTGGCGCTTGAACGCGAGGCTCGTTCTGATTTTGTCGTTGCGCGCGCCGGGCAGCAACTCCACGAAGCAGAGGCCGACGCGCTCGCCCTTTGGGTTGAGTATTTCGGCCAGCAGCTCGAAAAAGAAGATGTTGAACTGGCCGTCCGTCACCGGCTGGATGAGGTATTCCTCCTCCTTCACGCCCGGTATGCTTACCTTCCAGCCGGAGGAGAAGCGATATTGCGTGTCCGGTTCGGTGATAAAGGTAAGCGGTTCTATCGCGTAGCCGTCAGCGCGTCGGTACTCCCCGTTTTCGCGTATATACGTGCCGTCCGCGTAGCCCGTCTGCGGGAAGGAAAAGAGCATGACCTCCTCATTGTCGAAGAAGCGCAGCGAGAACCACTCCCAGTTCGTAACGGGCTTTGTCAGCGCGTACGTGCCGCCCTGCCTGTCAAACCACGCCTTTCCGTGCACCTTATGCTCTTTGCCGTTGAGCGTGAGCGTGCCGTCCGCGAGCATGTTGGTGAAGGAATAATAGTAGGTGACCTGCCGCGGGTCGCCCAGTACGCCCATTTGCAGCTTGCCGTCCTCGCAATGCCAAACGGGCGCTTTTTGCGCGCGCATGGAAAGGCGCAGCGCGTATTCCTTCGCGTTCATCACCAGGCGCATGTCGCCCAGCACGCTTTTGTCGTTGGGGTTGTATCGGATGGCGGCAAGTTTACCGAAGGCGGTCTCGTTGTGCGTGCTTGTAATACCCTTGCCGAAGAAAGCCAATTGCTGGCCGTTGTAATGCGCGCCGGTGCCGACGTCCGTCACGGAGATCAAAAGCATGTGGAACTTCAAACCTGATATTTTTACCTTGGCGAGCGTGAACTGGAAGGCGAACATGTGCTTTTCCTCGTCCTCCAGATAGCCTGTTGCATACCACCACTCGCTGCATTTTTTGTGCGTGAGGAATTCGTCCTCAAAACGCCTGTGCGGCACGCCCGTGCCCTCCGTATACACGATTTTCCTCATAGGATACGGCCTCCCTCGGTTTTAGTTTTCCGCGACCGGGCGCGTTTTTGACGGTTCCCGCACAAGCCATGCTATCGTATCCGCGATGGATTCCTCCAGCGGGCGGCAGCGAAAGCCGAGCTCCTCTTCGGCTTTGCGGGCGCAGTAATCGTTGTTGCGCGCGAGGTTGTAGAGCGTGTAGCGGCTCAACCACGCGGGCTTGCCCGTCATTTTGCCATAGAGCGCGCCGAGTCCCGCAAAGGGGCGCACAAGCCAAAGCGGCGCCGTGAACAGCGGCTTTTTTCCGCCTGCTTCACGGCATATGGTCTCGATCAACTGCGTGAACGTATAGCAGCGGCTGGCCATGATATAGCCTTCGCCCCTTCTTCCGCGCTCGGCGCAGGCGAGTATGCCCGCGGCGAGGTCGCGCGCGTCCACCGAGTTGAACGAGCCGCCTATGGCGATGCGAAGCTTCCCTTCGGCCACCATGCGGATGCAGCTTGTGATGAGGCCGTAGCCGTAATCGTTCGGCCCGAATATGCCGCTGGGATAGACTACGGACGCGTCGAGCTCTTCTTCATGCGCGGCCCTTAAAACAAGTTCCGTGGCCTCGGCCTTGGTTTGGGCGTAGCAGCCTATAACCTTGTCCGGGTCGTGCGCTTGCACCTCGCAAATCAGCTCGCCATGGGGCAGTTCGGGGATCGCGCCGGTCGAGCTGACGTAGACGAGCTTTTTGACCTTGTGCGCTACGCAGCGTTCCACGATGTTGCGCGTGCCTTCCACGTTCACCGCGCGCACCTTTGTGCTGGGCTTCGGGTCTACCGTCACAATGCTCGCGGCGTGCATCACCACGACTTGGGCACCATCGGGCGCAGAGAAGAATTTGTCCAGCGCGGCTGTATCCAGCAGGTCGCCCTCTATGATTTCAACGCCCTGCGGCATGTTTTTAACCGCCGGATCGTTTGGCATGACGAGCGCACGTATACGCGCGCCCTTCGCGCAAAGTTCCCTTACGATATTTCCGCCGAGCAGCCCGGTCGCGCCGGTAAGCAGATAAAGTATGTTTTCCATGTTCTCCATTCCATTTATACACTTGTGTAAGTTATGGATTTATTATAGAATAAATTTGCCGAAAATCAAGGCGAAACGCGCGTATTCGCGCATCTTACACAGGACTGGGGGAAATGAGTAATGGAGCAGCCGCACACGAACCCGGTGGCGCTGCGCACGCGAAAGGCCATAGCGGACGCGCTTTTGTCGCTGATATGGCAGCAGGCGTATGAAGAGATATCCGTAACGGACATCTACAAAAAGGCGGACGTCGTGCGCAAAACCTTCTATAACAATTTCCGCTCGAAGGACGACGTGGTGCGCGCTCTGATCCAGGATATTTTTCTTGAAGTGGAAACTAGGGTGGACTTGCGGAGTATGAATGTGCGCGGGATACTCGTCATCGTTTTCGATTTTATTCTGGAGAACCGGGTGGCGCTGATATGCTTCTATCAAAGAGGGCTGCTGCGCTTTGCGAAAGAGAGCATCGCGGCCTATATCACAAGGGAGCATATTTTAGCCATGATGGACGCAAACAAAATAGACGGCAGGGCGTATAAATACCTTGCCGCGCAGATACCCGCCGTGTTCATCAGCGTGATTGAAACATGGATTGAAAGCGGTTTTGAGGAGCCCGTGGAATTCATGGCGGAGTTCACCGAGGCGCTCATGTACAAGCCGGGCGCGGCGTTGGGGTGAGGCGGCGGGGCGTGGAGGCGGAACGCTTCAGGCGCTTGAAATGGTCAGTGTTTTATCCTGGACCGATTGTGCTTCCTCTCTCACCTTCTTTTTTGGCTCTTCCTTCTCCAACATGTATTGTAGTTCTACAACAGGATTCCCCTTGTTTTTCATCCTCTGTTTGTACCCCGCCCGGCGGCATGCTAATATATTATCTGTCGGCGTTTGCCGGGCCTTAGGAAAATTGCCCGCGCCACAGGACGGCCTCCGGCGGCAAGGCAAGCCAGAATATTACTGAAGAACAGGTGCAAAAGCATGAGGAAATACATGTTCCAGGCCTTAACTATGGAAAATAGCAAGGGAATCGGCAAGCCCAACGAGGATTTTTTCCTGGCGGATGACGCGCGCTGCGTATACATATTGCTGGACGGCGTATCCCGGGATTGCGTAAACGGCGTGTACCCCAACCCCAGCCCGTCCCGCCGGGCAACTGAGATATTCGCCCAGGCGGCTCATCGGTATATCATCAGCCGGGAGGGAGAGGCAAGCGATTGCCAGGCTCTGCTGCTTGAGGCGGCCGAGGCCGCCAACCGGGCGGTAGCCGCGGAAAACCGCCTGAATTACAGCGGTCCGGATTATTTTTTGCCCGGCACCGTGGGCATTTTGGCCTGTATACGGAATGATACGCTGTACTATGCCTATAACGGCGACTGCCTGGGCGTGCTGGCGGGGGAAGAACGGCTGGCCTTTACCCAAAGCCAGACCAAAAATGTGGCCGTCCGGCGGGGGGAGTTTACCGCGCGCCAGATACGCGGCGAGATTTGCAACAGCCCTTCCCACCCCTGCGCTTACGGCGTATTTAACGGAGACCCCGCCGCAATGAAGCTGGTTAGAACGGGGGCCGTGGGCCTCTCGGCCTTCCGGCGGGTGTTGCTGTATACCGATGGGTTTGAAAGCACCCTGTCGGGCCTTGGAGCCCATGAGCTGCTTAATGTTACCCCCCGGCAGATAGAGGCCATGAGCCGCGCCGAAAAAAGCGCCGACGACAGGACGATTATTATGATAGATATTCATGATTAAAGGGGGAGACGTTGTTATGAGTCATGATAAGGGGCAGGAATTGCAGGGGCTGACCACAGCGCAGACTCACCCCCGAAACAGAGCGCATTGACCGCGTATCCACACTGGAAATGGCCGGTATGATAAACCGAGCCGACAGCCGCGTGCATTCCGCCGTGGCCCTTGCGCTGCCCTGGATAGCGGCCGCCATAGACGCTATTTCCGCCGTGCTGCGGGAGGGGGGACGGCCGGTTGATATCGGCGTGCGCACAAATCGCGCCAGCTCATGAGCCATTCGTGCTGGTTTTCCAGATTTCTCATTGAAAAGCCCTGACAATCGGTGATCGTCGCCTGTATATCGTAATGGCGGATGGCGATAAAATCATAGACGGATTGCATGTCACGCTCGCTCGTCGCGACGCCGCGCGTCTTTTCATAACCCGACAAAAACCTTTCAAGCTTGCGCGCCGTTTTATCGAAATCCTCCTGCCGGAAGCGGAAGTAATCGGTATCGTCGCTCATTACCGCAATGTCCGCCGACGGGTGCGAATAACACGCCGCGTCAAAATCAAACAGCCAATATTGGCCGTCACGGGTTTTTAGCATATTGCCGCAGTGAAAATCGCCGTGGCAAAATCCTTTTGAAGATAGATCGAATCTGCCCCAAAGCTCGTCGCCATAGCCTTTCAAATCCCGCAGCTTGTTTTCGGGGAAGCCGATGTGTTCCAGTATGGCCAAATACCGGTCGATATAGTGTTCCTTGGCGCGCCGCGCAAGCTCGCCGTCATACCGATCCATCAAATTGTGCAGTATCCCGGTCTGCTGCGCTATCCGCGTCAAATCGGTTTCCGGATCGGGTTCATCGCCCTCTATTCGCGCAAAAAGGATCGCTATGGATTTTCCGTTTGGCGTAGAGATCGTCGTATAAGACTCTCCGGAAGCCGTGTCGGCGATGCGGGCCGCGGGATAATTTTGCCGTGCCAAATAGTGGAGGACACCGATTGAATTCAGGGCGAATTGAGCATGAAAAGGGCGGTAGATTTTAAGGATGTACGCGCCGTCGCTGCAATCGACATGGTAAACATAACCGATCCAGTCGCGGTGCTTGCGTATGCCCGCGACGCGGATGGGGTAGGTTGCATTGAGCAGCGACGCCAAACCCTCGCAATCATCAAACGATATGATCCGCTGCATGTTTTTCAATTCACCGTCGTGCTCCATTGGATGATGCTCCGTTTCCCGGCGCGCTGCGATGAACGCGCGCCCGCCTGTATGTCCTATGGCGCCGGGGCATACCTGTTGGGGAATTCCGCCCGCGCAAGCTCTGTGTATTTCCTGACGAACGGGCCTTTTGCCCGCGTGTAGCCGTCCCTGTCGTGCGTGTAGCGTTCTTTCAGAGCGCGCTTGAGTTCTGCGTATTCCTTTGCCACGCCGGGATGCGCGATCAGATAATCCCGAAAATACAGCTCGCCCCAGTCCCCGCTTTCCCGCACATGGATATGCACGGCCTGCCCTTCAAAACCGCGGGGCGTATAGCCCTTGAGGTACATGATGATGTCGCCCTCGGGCGTGTTTACGACATAGCCCGCATCCTTCAACGTTTCCGTGATCGCGGGCAGATTGGTATCCTTCGCGATTTCAAGCAAGATGTCGACGGTGGGCTTTGCGATCAGCCCTTCGACGGCGGAGCTGCCGATGTGGCTTATTCTGACGATGCTCTCCCCGAAGACCGAGCGCAAATAGTCCCGCTCACACAAGTAATACGCTTCCCATCCCGGGTCGTGTTCCCGAAGGATAACGGGGAACAGCCCGGCAAGCGTTTGCGCCGATACGTTTGAAAAATCCTGTCTCACGATGGCCGTCCCTCCGTAAGCAATGCGTTATGTTTTTCATTATAAGCGCAATGATACGCGGCCGCAATGCCCGCGCGCATTGACAATCCCGCCGTTTTGGGTATAATGAATACAGCTTAGTGCTCGGAGGATGAAATACACCTATGGGTTGCTACATTCGGCTTCGGAAATAAGGCGTGCGGAACAAGGAAAGTTTAAAGATTTAAGCTTTTTTCCCTGTTTTTGTGCGCTTTTTTCGACCCGAATGCAATCGAAAGAGGTGTATTTTTTATGTCCCCAAATAGAAACCACGGGCAGAAACTGCCCTTTTGGGTATCCCAGAACTTCCTGACCAGCCGCCGTACGCTCAAGCGGCTCATTGACAAAACCTCGCTCAGCGCAAACGACCATGTGATTGAAATCGGCCCCGGAAAAGGGCATACGACCGGCCTGCTGCTTGAAACATGCGGGAAAGTGACGGCGGTGGAGATCGATAAAAGGCTCTATGACGGGCTGCTCCAAAGATTCGGCGGCGCCGCAAACCTGAAGCTGTATCATCAGAATTTTCTGGAATGGCGGCTGCCCGCCTCCGGCGCTTACAAGGTGTTTGCCAACATCCCATTCTGCCACACGACCGCGATTTTGCGCAAGCTGACGGAAAACAAAAACCCGCCGGACGAGGCGTGGCTCACCATTGAAAAGGGCGCGGCCAAGCGCTTTATGGGAAAGCCGCACGAAACGCTGCGCTCCCTCATGATTAAGCCCTTCTTTGAGGCGGAGATCGTCTACCATTTTTTGCGGGAGGACTTCCACCCCATGCCCGGCGTGGACGTCGTCCTGCTTCACCTCAAGAAAAAGGCGCAGCCCGATATCGCCCCAGCACAGTGGCGCGATTACGAGCGCTTCCTTACAAACGCCTTTCAAGACGGCGGCGCTGGATTACGGCGCATGTTCACCAAAAGGCAGCTCGCGCGGGCGGTGCGGGATGCGGGTATCCGCATCCTCGTGCCCGGTGAGATTCTCTATATACAGTGGCTCTGCCTTTTCCGATGCTATTGCTCTCATACGCTCTGTAAAAGGGAGTAGGGGGAAGGTTTGTTGATTTAGCGTCGTATCGCCCTTGCAAGCACGGCGGTGCGGGGGTTCAGTTCCTCTTCTTTCTGAAACGCGTATTTCTCAAAGACCCAGCGAGGATTGAACCCGTCCTCGCACCCCGAAATTCCGACGCCTTCTATGTATTGCCGTGAAAAACGCGGCAAAAGCGCGACGAGCCCGCGCATGAGCGCGTCGAGCATTTCTGTTCTCGGGATACCGCGCCCTACTTCATAGCAGCCTACGGTCAAATAATCGGCGTCTTTTCCGTGCGTTCCCGTCATGTAGCCGTATTTTTTGAGGAGCTCCCGGGGCATCGCCTCCAGAAGACCTATCACTTTGCCCGCATATTTGGCGTAAACGCCCGCAAGCCTTTCCGTTTCCCACACTTGCTCAAAAACCTTGGATTTCATATCGATGCACGCGGTGTGAAAGCGGGAGGGAGGGTTTCCAAACGGGTAATTGCACAGGCACATGGAGAGTTCTTCCAAATAGTTCTCGCGCGTGATAGGCAGGAACTCGATTTTATTGCATGCGATCAGATGCCGCAAGTCCTCCGCGCTCATGCGCGCGTCGGCACCGGCGTCGGCATGCTCCGGATCGCCTTCTTCTTTAATGCCCAGCGCCGCATAGATTCTTTCCCGGCGCAAGGGAACGGAATCGATTTTTATTCCGTTGCAAAACACATCGATGAAGCAGTTTTCATCCCTGCCGGTTCCAAGCGTTTTATCCGCCCTATCGAAGGGTATCACAGCGACTTGAACATCCTTATCCGCGAGCCATTCCTTCAATTGGCCGATAAACGCGCCGTTCGCCTCGCACAGCGGCGAATATACGACTTCGATTCTCTTCATGTTACAGCATTCCCCCAAACAGATTGAGCGGCGACGTAATAAAAAAGAGCGGTATCGCCGCGCCGCAAACCGCAAGGATTTGCTTTGGCGTCCTGTATAGAACGGCAATCGTCAAAACCCACAGCAGGAGTTCCGACGCATAGCGCACATCGAGATACCAGAACCCGAACGCGAACGCCTGCCTCGTCATCAGCATCAGTATCACAGAGGCAAGGGCGAGCGAAACGGGGTGCGTTCCCCTTGCGTACCAGCATATCGCGCCGAACACGGGGGAGAGAACCGTCATGCCGATCCAGATCATCATATACGCTTTTGGAAAAAAGCCCGCGAAGAGGACGGTGTAAACATAATAGCTGCTCACCATCCCGGCAAAGAACACGAAGGTGCTTAAAGCCGCCCGCAGGGGCGTTTTGGCATAAAGCGCGATGCAGACGCCGCAAAACATCCAAAAACCCATGCGGGAAAGGAAATTGCTCAAATCCAGCGCCTCCAAGAAAGGCGGCAGCGTATTTGAAGCCGTTTCGTCCAGCATCTTGGCGATGACGCCAAGCGCGATTCCCGCCAACAATATCAGCACGGGATACAAAACCCTTTCGGATACGGGAACGGGCATGGGTGTTCTGATTTGATTCAGGCGCTCTTTCATGACTGCCCCGGCGGCGGGAAATCCTCCGGCAGTATGGACGAAAACCTGTCCTTGAACTTTGATAACACGGTGAAGCCCCACTGTGAATCGGAGCGCTTCACAAGGAGCCTATAGGCATCGGGGACGACGCCCTTCTTTTCATCGTCTGGCCCCGCCAAATACGTGTCGTCCGCGTCAAAGGAAACATAAAACATATCATCGCCCAGATACTGGTACGCGCCGAGGGTGTAAACCGGGTGTTCCAGATCGCCCCAATATATGTAATAGACGCCGTCCTTGCAGATGGTGTTCCCGTAGCCTTCGACGTTATAATCGGCATCCGCGTCCGGGATATCCACGCCAATGATTTCACACAAAAGTGCGGACGCTTTCTCTGAGGAGAGGTACAACACCGTACCATATCCCAGCGGGTCGCCCATGCCGTCGGGCGGGGTCGACAGTTCCCGATATTCGGCCTGCTGATAGTAATTATAGAGGATAAAAGTAAAATCGCGCTTTACAAGCTCGTCGACGCTGAAGTAGGGTTCTATATGATCCACCCTGTAGGCAAGGTCGTTGAGCATTGCCGTTTCGCCCTCGCTCAATTCCTGCTGCGCAACATCCGCATTGAGCTTTTCCGCCAGCCATTTTACGGCGTTTTCATCAACATGCTGCTGCGCATCATAGACGGTCTGCGTCGGCATATCTGTTTCGATGGCGGCAGTGTCCGGGGCAGTAACAGGCGCGGGCGTTGTGACAGCGGGCGCGGGCGTCGGCGTGGGAACTTCCACATC
>JAEWMV010000186.1 GCA_023393045.1 Bacillota bacterium
AAGCGCGCGCTTTTGTTCAATCGTGCCTGATCCGAAAGATAGGCCAGTACCTTTTCGCGCGTGGTGCGCTTGGAGGTGAACTCCAGCCTTTGGGTGAGGTTGATGTTTTTGACGGCCAGTATGCCGATGAGGTTTTGGATGAGCTTTGCGTGGAACGCGCACGCCTCGCGGCAGGGGGTGGCGAGCCTGCGGCAGTCGATAAATAAAATGGCGCTTTTTTCGCTTGCAAGCGCGCTCACCGGTACGGACTGTGTCATGGCGCAAGCAAAGGATTCTCCAAACACCTCGCCGGGTTCCACATTCGCAAAAATGCTCCTGTTGCCGTAATAATCCTCCTGATAAATCTGCACGCCGCCCGAGAGCACCACGCCCAGGCTCGTGAGCTTTTCCCCGCTGCTAAAAAGAACCTGTTTCTTCTCCGCCTCGAGCCGCCTTGCGCCAAGGCAGGCGAGCACGGCGCGTATGTCGGTTTCATCCATGCCGCGAAAGAGCACAACCGATTTTAATATATTTATAAAATCATCCATAAAAACTCCTTTGCGTTGAAATTTCAACCGACTATTTGTTTTCATCATAGTAAACTCAAAGCGTAAAGTCAAGCGCAATGCGATGACGCAAAAACGGAAGGGAGATTGACCATGCTTAGGAAAATCATTGAAATAGACGAAGAAAAATGCACCGGCTGCGGCCTTTGCGCCGAAGCCTGCCACGAGGGGGCCATCGTGATGGAAAACGGCAAGGCGAAGCTTGCGCGCGAGGATTATTGCGATGGGCTGGGCGACTGCCTGCCTGCCTGCCCCACGGGCGCGATCAGCTTCACAACGCGCGAGGCGCCCGCCTACGACGAGGCGGCCGTGAAGAAAAGCAAGGAGAAAAAGCAGAGCGCGCCGCTGCCCTGCGGCTGCCCGGGCACGCATTCCCACGCGATAAAGCGGCAGGAAGTGCGAGAGGACGCCGCTTTCTATGAAATTGACACGCCCAGCCGCCTCATGCAGTGGCCCGTGCAAATCAAGCTCGTACCCGTCAACGCGCCCTACTTCGACGGGGCAAACCTGCTCGTCGCGGCGGACTGCACGGCGTATGCGCGCGGCGACTTCCACGAGAAATTCATGAAGAACAAGGTGACGCTCATCGGCTGCCCCAAGCTGGACGAGGGGGATTACGCGGAAAAGCTCGCCGCCATCATCGCCACCAACGACATCAAGAGCGTGAGTGTCGTGCGCATGGAAGTGCCCTGCTGCGGCGGCATCGAGAACGCCGTGAAGCGCGCGCTGCAGCAAAGCGGCAAGTTCATACCGTGGCAGGTGGTGACCATAGGGACGGACGGGAAAATATTGGATTGACAGGAGGGCGCAAGCAATGGTAGAAAATGTGTACAGACTCGCGCAAACCGAGGAAAAGACGATTGAAAGAGTCCTCCTCGACGAACACATCCACTATCTCCACATGGTGCTGGGACGGGGCGACAGCCTGCCCATACATAACACGAACGCCAACCTGTATATGACCGTGCTGCGGGGAAGACTATCCATTGCCCTGAACGGACAGGACGCGCACGAATATGAGGCGGGCACGCTCGTCACTTTCCCGCTCGGAACGAGGATGGATGTGCGCAATCCCGGTGAGGAAACGCTGGAATTGGTCGTCGTCAAGGCGCCCGCTCCCAAGGTTTGAAAATGAAAAGGAGGATTCTCTTATGAAAAAGTACATCTGCACCCCCTGCGGCTACATCTACGACCCGGAGGAGGGCGACCCGGACGGCGGCATCGCGCCCGGCACGGCGTTTGAGGATTTGCCGGAGGACTGGCATTGCCCCATCTGCTTTGTGGGCAAGGACGAGTTTGAGCCCGTCGACGACTGAAGAAATCATAAGGAGGATATAAAAGTATGGGAATGTTCTGTTTTCAGTGTCAGGAGACCGCCGGAGGGCACGGTTGCACGCTGCGCGGCGTGTGCGGCAAGAGCGAGGAGGTCGCCAAGCTGCAGGATCTTTTGATCTACACGCTCAAGGGGATATCCGACATCGTGGTAAAAAGCGGCCTTGATGTGAAAGCGCTTGCGGAAATGAACCGCGAGGTCATCAAAAGCCTGTTCATGACCATCACCAACGCCAACTTCGACGACGGCGCTATCGAGGCGCAGATTGAAAAAATGCTTGCCCTGCGCGACGGCCTGCGTAAAGACGCCGGCGCGGCCAAGCTGCACGACGCGGCGACTTTTACGGTTTCCGGACGCGGGGCCATGCTGGAAAAGGCCACGGGCATCGGCGTGCTTGCAACGGAAAACGAGGACGTGCGCTCCCTTCGCGAGATGATCACCTACGGCTTGAAGGGCATGGCCGCCTATGCCGAGCACGCGATGAACCTCGACCATGAGGACGATGAAATTTACGCCTTCATCTACGAGGCGCTTGCCGCCACGCTGGACAATACGAAGAGCGCGGACGACCTGGTGGCGCTCACGCTCAAGACCGGCGCGCACGGCGTGAAGGTGATGGCGCTGCTCGACGCGGCCAACACCTCCCGCTACGGCAAGCCGGAGATTACGCAGGTGGACATCGGCGTGAGGAAGAACCCCGCCATACTCATTTCCGGCCACGACCTCAACGACCTCGAGCAGCTCCTCGAGCAGACGCAGGGCACGGGCGTGGACGTGTATACCCATAGCGAGATGCTGCCCGCGCACTATTACCCCGCGTTTAAGAAATATGAAAACTTCGCGGGCAACTACGGCAACGCATGGCATAAGCAGCTCACGGAGTTTGAAACCTTCCACGGGCCCATCCTCTTCACCACCAACTGCATCGTGCCGCCCAGGAGCGAGGAGGTGCGCCGCCGCATCTTCACCACGGGCGCGGCCGGTTTCCCCGGCTGCCCCCACATCGAGGCGGACGCGGAGGGCAAAAAGGATTTTTCCGCGCTCGTCGCACTCGCAAAGACCTTACCCGCGCCCGAAGAGATTGAAACGGGCACAATTGTGGGCGGCTTTGCGCACGATCAGGTGCTGGCGCTCGCCGACAAGGTGGTCGCAGCCGTAAAGTCCGGCGCGATAAAGAAATTTTTTGTCATGGCGGGCTGCGACGGCAGGATGAAGTCCCGCGAATACTATACCGCGTTTGCCAAGGCGCTGCCCGAGGACACGGTGATACTCACCGCGGGCTGCGCGAAATACCGCTACAACAAGCTGGGCCTCGGCGACATCGGCGGCATCCCGCGCGTGCTCGACGCGGGGCAGTGCAACGATTCCTATTCGCTCGCGCTCATCGCCTTGGCGCTTAAGGACGCTTTCGGCCTTGATGACGTCAACAAGCTGCCCATCGCCTTCAATATCGCCTGGTACGAGCAGAAGGCCGTCATCGTGCTCCTGGCGCTCCTCTCTCTGGGCGTGAAGAACATCCACCTGGGGCCGACGCTGCCGGGCTTCCTCTCTCCCAACGTCGCCAAGGTGCTGGTTGAAAAATTCGGCATCGCGGGCATCGGCACGGTGGAGGACGACATCGCCCTGTTCATGAACTGACCTAAAAACCCCGCCGAACTTAACGGCAGTGAGATAAGATAACAAGCACGGATACGGCTATTTGCATGCTGTATCCGTGTTTGTTATAATAGAAAATAGAAGAACAAGCATAGGAAGTGCGGCTGCATGTCCCCAGCGCTTCTTGTTGGGATTTTCCCAAATCCTGCTTCGCTTTCTCAATTAATGTCGGCACATAAAACTCGTTACGATAGTGCATTATTTGATGTACTTTCGGAATAGTAGGTGAGCGCAGATAATTTATGTCAATGGAGGTACAAGTGGAGGGCATAAAAACAGGATGGGAACGTGAGAGAAGAACACACTTTGATGAAATTACTGCCAATTACGATAAAGTAAGATGGGAATATCCTCTCGAATTATATACCGATATATTCGCTTATCAGCAGACAGGCCGCGGAGAAGCCGCCCTTGAAATCGGCGCAGGTACGGGTAAGGCGACGACTCCTTTCCTTATGGCGGGATATTCCGTAACCGCTGTAGAGCTTGGCACGAACATGGCGGAATTTTTGCTGAATAAGTTTAAAGATTATAGTGGATTTAATGTTATAACCTCCGCTTTTGAGGAAGCTGAATTAACCGATGGCAGTTACGGTTTGATATACGCTGCTTCTGCGTTCCATTGGGTAGACGCAGAAATTGGATGCCCAAAGGTTTTGCGGCTTTTAAAAAGCGGCGGCGTATTTGCCTTGTTTCGTAATAATCCGGTCGACGGCTACGGATTTAATGAAGATATTCAGGAGTTATATAGAAAATATTATCTCAGCATTTATCCAACAAATACAATGCCTGCGAAGAAAACCCGCTTGGAATTATCTCAGCCTTCCGGAATCAATCGAGGTTACGGGTTTTATGACATGGAGCACTACGGGTTTACCGAGATCACAATGAAATTTTATGAGGTTACACACACTTACAACGCGGACGATTATGTTGCCCTGCTTGAAACATATGCCGATCATAGGAGCTTGCCTGAAAGCAATAAAGCTGCGTTGTATGCGGGGATAAAAGAATCCATAATAGGGAATGGCGGTTACTGTAAGCAAGATTATTTGTTTCAATTATATATGGGAAGGAAGCCGTAGGGTATAAGCATTTTATACGGTTGCTTTCTCGCCAGCAGCCGAATTATCCGTTTTACACCGCAATACAAAACCGGTGAGGTTTTTCCCCTCACCGGTTTTTGTTTTCCTACGTCACCGCCCCTTTTCCGGCGGGGTTTATTTTGCAATAACGGCGCGTGAATTTGACTTACGCCCCGGAATATTTATAATGAGAGTAGGGGGAGATGGAATTATGCAGCTTGCCGACTATTTTCCCATTTGGGATAAGCTGAGTGAGGACGACAGGCAAACGCTTGCCGCCGCCGCGCAGAGGCGAAGCGCGCCCAAGGGCACGCCGCTGCACAGCGGTTCGGCGGATTGCATCGGCCTGTTTTTGGTGGAGTCCGGGCAGCTTCGCGCGTACATACTCTCCGAAGAGGGGCGCGAGGTGACGCTCTACCGCCTGTTCGAGCGGGACGTATGCCTGTTTTCCGCCTCGTGCATGCTCGCAAGCATCCAGTTTGAGATCATGATAGAGGCCGAAAAGGATACAACGCTTTGGGTCATCCCCCCGGAAACATACAGGCGCGTGATGGAGCGTTCCGCCGCGCTCGCCAATTACACCAACGAGATCATGGCCACCCGCTTTTCTGAGGTAATGTGGCTCATCGAGCAGATCATGTGGAAGAGCATGGATAAGAGGCTTGCCCAATTCCTCCTTTCGGAAAGCGCGCTCGAGGAGGAGGATAAGCTCGCCCTCACGCACGAGCGCATCGCCAACCACATGGGCACGGCGCGCGAGGTGGTGACGAGGATGCTGCGCTATTTTCAATCCGAGGGCATGGTGGAATTGACGCGCGGGGGTATACGGCTGAGCGACCGCAAAAAGCTCGCGCGCATCGCGGGATGAGAAATAATTGACGATCCCTCAAAACGAGTTAAGGCTTCCGTTCTCAACACGGAAGCCTTGCGCGTTGCGCTTTATTTAGGACGATATCAAGCTGTTTTCAGGCTAGCATGGAGAGAATCTGATTCTTCGCCCGCGCGCCGATTGCCTTGTTGACGACCCTGCCGTCCTTGATGACAAGGAGGGTGGGGATGCTCATTACGTTAAAGGTGGCGGCAAGCTCGTTCTGCTCGTCGACGTTGACCTTGCCCACCTTGATATCCGGCATCTCCTCGGCGATTTCGTCTATGACCGGGGAGACCATGCGGCACGGGCCGCACCAAGTCGCCCAAAAATCGAGGAGCACGGGTTTTTTGCTTTCGAGCACTTCCTTGTTGAAGTTTTCCTTTGTTATCTTCATGACTGACATTTTATCTTCCTCCTTGAATAATTCATTCCTGTTTTCGATTTGATTATAATCCAAACAAAAAAACGCATCCGTGACAAACTCACGGATGCGAAAGCTTATGCGCTCAATCCTCAAAGGTGAACACCGCGCTGATTTTATACTCTGTCCCCTTCGCGTCGCGCGCGCCGAGAGTCACCCTGTAAACACCCGGGACCACATCCTCATAGAGGGAAAGGGGAACCGTCCATCCGTCGGTAACGCCCGTGGAGAAGGGGTCCGGCGTGCCGCAGAAGCCGCCGTTGACGGCAAGTTGCATCCAGCCTTCCTCTGTCATGCGCTCCAGCGTCGGCGCGAGCACCATGCTGCCGGTCTGCCCGCTTTGGTTCACCAAAGTGATGGGGATTTCGGTCGAATCGGTTGGATAGCTAAGCGAGGGTATGCACAGCGAAAGCTGCGGCACAGTGAGTCCGTCCGGCTCCGCCTTATAAGCATAATAGCCGCTTTCGGTACACACCGTGTCGAGCGCAAAATGCACATTTACCGCCGAGCCATCGAAGCAATGCAGCGCGAGGGCAAAACTGCCGCCCGGTACGTCCTGTGCCGGGTTGCATGTGCTTGCGAAATCCATGAGCTCAATCCCCTTGAGCCATGCGAGCACGCGGGCAACCTCACCGTCCGCCGCCCAGACAAAGGCAGGTGTATCAGGCGCAGCGGAGCCGTCAAAGCGCTCGATGTACGCGACGTCCTCTGCGCCGAGTTCCCACGCCTCGAGCGCGGGTATTTCGGCGTCCAGCCCGAGGGCGAAAGCGTACTCATAACCCGAGTTTTCATATCCCTCTCTGGAAGGGATGTATTCGCCTTGGTATAACACCTGAAAGACCACATAGCACACATCGCCCTGCGCCTCGGCGAGGGCCGCGGGCAAATCCGCCTGTGGAATTTGATGATGGGTGCGATCAAAGGCTCCGTCATACAGGTCGAAACGGAGCAGCGTAGCGTCTTCGGGAAGCTCTATCTCGAATTCATAAGCGGCGTCCCATTTCAGGCGCGGCAAATTCTGCGCCGCTTCGGGCAGCTGGAAAATAAGACCTATGCCGTCCGCCGCAAGCCAGCCGTTTTCCATATAGTCCGAGCTCCACAGGAAGTTTTTGTAGGGCGTTACCGACTGATCGCCCAGATGAACGACCACGCCGGGGTCAAGCGGAGGAACGGGATTCTTATCGCGAAGCTGCGCATCGGCGCACGCACTCAAAACGCATGTGGCAAGCAGTGCCGCCGCAAGGCAGAGCAGGGATTTGCCGATTCCGTTCATAACGCCCTCCTTCCGGCATGTCATATGAAAAGCACCTTATAAAATAAAACGGCGGAGCGGGCAATCAGGTTGCCCGGTTGCTCTATCCGCAAAACATGTTCCGCTGCATCAGAAATCTTTTTATGTTCAGATATGGATTTGGAACTCGCCGAAATCGAAAATCCCGCCTCCGTGTTTCAATTTATCCGCAAGGAATATTTGTTCAAAACCCGCATCGATCGCGGCGATTAACGCAGAAGAAATATCCAGCCTGTGGTGGCCGGGCAGTATCCTTTGAACCGGCAGATTCAGCAGCTTTTTGATGGATCGGCGGAACAATAGCGGATCGGTCGAAGGATAAAAAGCGTCCAGACAACCCGCGTAGACCAAGTCCCCGGAATAGAGATATTGCCGCGCTTGCTCATACAGGCAGATATGACCGGGGGAATGCCCGGGCGTGTGGAGCACGCGAAGGTTCCGCTTGCCAACGCGTATCATATCGCCGTCATGCAAAAGCGTATCCGCGCCCCCATTATAAATCGCATACTTGTCGGTGCTGAAGTCGGCGGGGAAATCGCAGGGCTGCGCGCGCAGGTTCTTTTTCACCGCCTCCAATGGAAGGGGGAAGCTGCCCGCGAGCCAATGCGCTTCCGCCTCATGGACAGAAACATGCGCAAAGAAATTATGCCCGCCGATATGGTCCCAATGGGCGTGCGTGGTAACGATCCTGACGGGCGCCGCGGTCAAACTGCGCACGAGCGCGCCGATATCGCCAATTCCCATGCCCGTGTCAATCAAGAGAGCCTCCCCGGCGCTGATGAGCAAATAGCAGTGGGTCTGTTCCCAATGCTCATACTCGCTGACAACCAGCGTATCCGCGTCGATTTGCTCGACGGTGAACCAATCTTCCATGTGTGTCGCTCCTTCGCTGATGATATTGTAGCATAGATCATCAGGTAAAAGGAGGCTATCCGTCCGCTTTAAGGGTCGTTGGGGACAGTTCTGCCTGTTCGAAACAATGGAAATTCGCTTTACCTGCGCAAGCCCGCCGAGCAAACAGAACTGTCCCCGACGCGCCGAAAGAGCGCATACGTTCGCGTATCGGGCCGATAAAAAAATCGGCCCCTACATTCATTCCGCATACGCGCCGTGCGTCCGCATGTTGTAGGGGCGGATTCAATATCCGCCCGAAATACAAAACACCCCGTACATACGGGGTGTTTTTGCATGGTATCCGGCAGCTACCTATTTTCCCGGGCCGTCGCCAGCCAAGTATCGTGGGCGTATGAGGGCTTAACTGCTGTGTTCGGTATGGGAACAGGTGGGACCCCTCAGCTTAACCACCGGAATGGCAAGGTAAGTTGTGAACGTACCTTGAAAACTGCATAGGAAGTAGTGATGTAATCGCTTCGATCAAGCCCTCGACCTATTAGTACCGGTCAGCTGCGCGCGTTACCACGCTTCCACCTCCGGCCTATCAACCATGTGGTCTTCATGGGGTCTTACTCCTTTCGGATGGGAGATCTTATCTTGAGGTCGGCTTCACGCTTAGATGCCTTCAGCGTTTATCCGCTCCGCACTTGGCTACCCAGCTGTGCCGTTGGCAC
>JAEWMV010000211.1 GCA_023393045.1 Bacillota bacterium
GATACGTAGGGCGCATGCGCCCTACGCGCGAGGCGATAAAGGCCACGGAATCGAACCCGTATCGGACGTGGGCTTGCAGCCGCTCCCCGCTCTGGCCGGAAAGGATTGTGGAAAGCGCGCGCACAAAGCATTCCTCGATGGCGTGCGCCGCCGAGGCCGCGGATTCATCCGCCATATAGCCGAACTCCATCATCCTGCCCCTGTCTGCAAAAGAGGCAAGGCCGTATGTTTCTGCAAACTCTGTGATCTGCATGCGGTATTCCGCTACGGCGGTGTGCATCGTTTCATGCAGCATGGTTTCGGCGTCGGGAACGGAAGAAATCGTGACGATGCGCTTTCCGACGTGCACGAAATCGGCGCTACAGGGCGTAAAAAGATTCGGACAAAACGCCATTTCGGGGACGTCATCGCCAAAGAATTCCTGCGCGGCGCGCGCGGCCTTTTCAAGCATGGCGCGCCAATCGGGCGAGCGGTTTTCAACGATGCGGCAATATTCAGCCCAAAGCGCGGGGGCGGCGGGATGCTCCTCGAGAAGGTGCAGGAAAAACGGCAATTGCGAAATCCATTCCGTGAAATCATCCTGCCCGATCGGGTCGGCTATCCCTCCCGCGTTTTCCAAAAAGGTGAAGTATGCGTCCGCGTCGAAGCGGTGCGCGTTGTCCACGAAAAAGCAGGCCGACACAAGGCACGAGCCTCTTGGCCAATACGGGTTCACCTCGACCTGACCGGTGCGCGCACGGGCAAACCATGCTTTCGCGTTTTGCGGAAAACCGGCGGCGCGGATTTTGCCGACGAGTTCTGTAACTTCCCTGTCGGCATGGTCATGGCCGTCGCTGCCCGAGGCCGCCAATCCGGCGTAGGCGAAAAAGAGATGCTTGTTGTTTTCAATATTCATTCGTCATTCTCCTTATAACTTTATTCGGTTATAAGGCCGTTGTATAAGAAACCCATACCATACCTCCTTTCCCGCCTATGACGCGGAATTTCCCTTACTTTTCGGCGCTGTCGAACTCTTCGCGTATGCGGCGGAAGAGCGCGGGGTCGGAGGCGACCCGCGCGCCCGTGAGGGCGAGCGCCGCGGAGGTGTTTCGCATCTGCTCTTTGGCATAAGGCGTCAGCGTGCATGCGGCAAACTCGCGCGAGTGGCCGGAAATGCCCTTTTTTCCGTTGGTGATGTCAAACCACGCGTGTATGGTGGGGCAGCGCTGGCTCACCTGCCCCGCGTCGAGCGAACCCATGTCGCTCTTGGGCGGCTGCACCGTCGCCCCGCATATGTCATAGAGCGCCTCGGCGTAGGCGTCCGCGAGGGCGGCGTTGGTGACGAGGTTGTCATAGGGCAGCTCAAAGCGCGTGATTTCAACGCGGCAGCCCGTCGCGAGCGCCCCGGCGCGCGCGCAGTTTTTGACCTTTTCCACGAGTTCCTCATTATACGTTTTGGTCGCGGAGCGCACGTAATAATCGACCCTTGCGTATTCGGGCACCACGTTGGGGGCAACGCCGCCTTCGGCGATGACGCCATGCACGCGGGAGGTGGGCAAAATGTGCTCGCGCAGCGCGTTGACGGCGTTGACGCTCACGATGGCCGCGTCAAGCGCGTTGACGCCGTTCCAAGGGTCGGAGGCGGCATGCGCGCTCTTGCCGTAAAACTCAAAGCGCACGGGCATGAGCGCGAGGGAGCTTCCGCTTCGCGTGGTGGCGTTGGAGGGGTGCGCCATCATGGCGATGTCCACATCGTCGAACCTGCCCTGCTCCGCAAAAACGACCTTTGCGCCGCTGGTTTCCTCCGCGGGCGTGCCGAATACGACGACTTTTCCGCCGGTTTCATCCAGCACGCTCTTGAGGCCGATGCCCGCGCCGAGGCTCGCCGCGCCCAATATGTTGTGGCCGCAGCCATGCCCCACGCCGGGCAGCGCGTCGTACTCGGCGAGAAAAGCGATGGTAAGCCCGGGCTTTTTCGCCTCGTAGGTCGCCTTATAGGCAGTCGCGATATCGCAGTAGTTGCGCTCCACGGCAAAGCCGTGCTGTTCAAGCAGCTGCGTATGCCACGCGCAGGCCTTGAACTCTTCATAGCCAAGCTCCGGATTTTCGTATAATTTGCGGCTCAGTTCGTCCAGCTCCGGGGCGGCTGTTTCCACGGCGGCGCGTATCTTATTTTTCATGTTTTCCTCCCAAAGTTCGCATAAAGGCGGATGCAGCGGAATTTTAAGCTAAGTATAAGCATTTTTAAAAGCCTGCGCAAGGCTTGCATCGGCTTCGACAGCAAAGGGGGGCATTCTCGCCAACGGTTCTACATATGCGGCATGGGGAATATGATACATTGACCGCGGGCGGTGAAGGGTATGTATATCGAGCTGTTTATTCTGGATAATCTCATCATGGACGCGCTTCTTCTCCGGCTCGCGTCGGCTTTTTGCGCTGCGCCCATCAAATTCACAAGGCTGCTGCTCTTCTCTTTCCTCGGGGCTGTGCTTGCGTTTGTTTCCCTCCTCTGGGAGCCCCTTGTGTGGCTGCCCGGCAAAGCGCTTTGCGCGATGTTCATGGCGCTCGCGTTCCCTGTGAAGAGCTTCGCTTCGTATTGCCGCGCGCTGCTCGCCGTCCTCGCCGCGGCCCTCGTCACGGGCGGCGCGGCCTATCTGCTCGCGCTCTCCGACGGTGGAACGTTCGCGGGCGGGGTGCTCGTGGGGTCATGGAGGCTTCGTACCGCGCTCATCATCGCGGCGGTCGCCGCCTTCTCGCCGCACTTGATTCGCCGTTTCAGGATGGGCGTGCAGACACGCGCGGCGAAGGTCTATCTTCTCGCGGGCGGGGAGGAGCACAGACTCCGCGGCATGTGGGATACGGGCGCGCGGCTCTATGAGCCGGTGAGCGGGCTCCCCGTGATCGCGGCGTACATCCCGTCCCTCTCGGGTGAGGCGAAAATACCTGTGCCCGCATCCACGGTTTCGGGGGACACGATGCTCTACGCGCTCAAGCCCGACGTGCTCATCATAGACGGCCGCGCGTCGGACGCGCTCGTGGCGCCGCTTGGAACGAAGCTGCGCGGGGCGGATGCAATCATACCATACAGGATATTCGGGGAGGCACGATGAAAACGTTGATTTACCGGATTCTCGCGTGGATTTACCGT
This sequence comes from Bacillota bacterium, assembly GCA_023393045.1. Taxonomy (GTDB): domain Bacteria; phylum Bacillota; class Clostridia; order Christensenellales; family CAG-138; genus Phil1. The sequence goes on from JAEWMV010000211.1 coordinate 3,128, forward strand.
CGCAGGGGCATCGCGTGCGCGCTCTACTACGTCAACTCCGGCGAGGCGCTCCCGCCGCCGCTCACCAAGCAGGAGGAGGAGGATTGCATCCGCGCGCTCGCCGCAGGCGATCTGGCCGTGCGCCAGACGCTCATCGAGCGCAATCTGCGCCTGGTCGTCTACATCGCGCGCAAGTTCGAGAACACGGGCGTGAACGTGGAGGATCTCATCTCCATCGGCACCATCGGCCTCATCAAGGCGGTCAACACCTTCGATACGGAAAAGCGCATCAAACTTGCCACCTATGCCTCGCGCTGCATCGAAAACGAGATACTGATGTACCTTCGAAGGAGCTGCCGCCTCAAGCTGGAGGTTTCCCTCGACGAGCCGCTCAACATCGACTGGGACGGCAACGAGCTGCTTCTCTCGGATATTCTCGGCACGGATGGCGACCTCGTGTGCCGCGGCATCGAGGACGAGGTCGACAAGGAGCTTTTGAGGATTGCCATGCGCAAGCTTTCCCCGCGCGAAAAGCGCATCATGGAGTTGCGCTTCGGCCTCGAGGGCAGGCAGGAATACACCCAGAAGCAGGTGGCGGATATGCTGGGCATCTCGCAAAGCTACATCTCTCGCCTGGAAAAGCACATTTTGAGCACGCTTCGCAAGGAAATGACGGCGATGCTTTAGGAAATATCATGTCATATTGCATCATTATAACAAAGGCGCGCCCGTACGGGCGCGCCTTCAGCTTACCGGAAGTTATTTCGCCTTTGCCCAGGATTCGCAGGCGATTTTGTTGAGGTCTTTTCGTATCAGGATGCCCTGCGGGCACTGGGGCTCGCACACGCCGCAGCCCACGCATTTGTCCGCGCGCTCCGCTTCGGACGTCTGGGAATACAGCCAAGCAGCCTCCCTGTCGTTCTGATAGCGCCCGTGCTCGTTCCATATGCGAAACATCCGCGGGATGTCCACGCCGTTGGGGCAGGGCATGCAGTAACGGCAGGCGGTGCAGGCGTTGTTGGTGCGCGCGCGCAGCGTCTCGGCCACCCCATCCACAGCGCTCTTCTCGGCTTTGCTCAGGGGCCTGTATTGATTCATTGTGGCGAGGTTGTCCTCAAGCTGCTCCATGGTGCTCATGCCGCTCAAAATCACCTTTGCGTTTTCGTAATTCGCAACGAAGCGCAGCGCCCACGAAGCGTCTGTGGCGTCGGGCGCGATGGCCCGAAGGGGTGCTGAAACCTCCTTGGGCAGCGCCGCGAGGGAGCCGCCCTTCACGGGTTCCATGATGACCACGCCCGTGCCAAGCTCCTCGGCGAGCTTCATCCCTTTTTCGCCCGCCTGAACGTCCGTATCCATATAGTTTAATTGAATTTGGCAGAAATCCCACTTGCGCGCGCGCAGTATCTCCTCAAAATCCTCATAGGGGCCGTGGAAGGAGAAGCCGAGCTTCCTGATCCTGCCCTGCTTCTGGTATTCCTCGAACAGGGGAACAAGGCCGAGCTCGTTGACCCTCTCCCAGCGCTCGCGGTTGATGGCGTGGAAGAGATAGAAGTCCACATAGCCGCTCTTGAGGTTGTTGAGCTGGAAATCGAAAATCTCCTTGGATTCCTCGTACGTGCTGGGCTTCCAGACAGGGAACTTCGTCGCGAGGTAAAACGACTCGCGCGGCAACCGCGAAAAGACCCTGCCCACGAAAGGCTCGCTTTCCATGTTGTGATAGGGATAGGCCGTGTCGAAGTAGTTCACGCCGTTTTCATAGGCGCGCATGAGCATCTTTTCCGCCTCCGCCTCGTCGATATGGCCGTCCTTCACAGGGAAGCGCATGCAGCCGAAGCCGAGCGCGGATACCTTCAAACCTGCGAGCTCGCGATAGTACATAGCACACCTCTTTTTATATTGATGTTTTTATTCTATCACCGCCGCGGCGAATAAAAAAGCCCCCGCTTACCGCAGGGGCTTTGAAAGTGACGCTTAATAGTTCTCCGCCTTGATCTCAAAATACGCCTGCGGATGCGCGCACACGGGGCAGAGCTTGGGCGCAGTCTCGCCGATGTGGATATGGCCGCAGTTGGCGCATTTCCAGACATACACGCCGTTTCTTGAGAACACTTTGTCCTCCTCGATGTTGGCGAGCAGCTTGCGGTAGCGCTCCTCATGGCCCTTCTCTATTTTGGCAACGCCCTCCATGAGCCGGGCGATCTCATCGAAACCCTCCTCGCGCGCGGTCTTGGCAAAGCCCGCGTACATATCCGTCCACTCGTAATTCTCGCCCGCCGCGGCGTCCTTGAGGTTTTCCGTGGTGGTGGGGATTGCGCCGCCGTGCAGGAACTTGAACCAAAGCTTGGCATGCTCCTTTTCGTTGAGCGCGGTCTCCTCGAAGATGTCCGCGATCTGGTTGAAGCCGTCCTTGCGCGCCTGGGAGGCGTAGTAGGAGTACTTGTTCCTCGCCTGTGATTCGCCCGAGAACGCCGCGAGAAGATTGGCCTCGGTCTTGGTTCCTTTGAGTTCTTTCATGATGGTTCTCCTTTCGATTTCAGCTTTATATTATTCTTTACAATACCTGCAAATCCCGGTGAAGAGCATCGCCACGTCCGACACGGCGATTTCCTCCTGCGCGTTGGCCGCGGCGCAAACATCCGGCATATCCTCCGCATAGATGTCCACCGTGCGCCCGCATTTGGTGCATATGGCGTGATAGTGGCTCTCGGTGTTGCCGTCAAACCTGTCCGGCCCGTTCTTCATGTGGATGCGCAGTATCATCCCGTGCTCCGCGAGCTGGTTGAGGTTGCGATAGATTGTGGCGAGGCTGATGCCGTTGTCCTTCGGCTTGAGCATTGCGTAGAGTTCTTCCGCAGTGGGGTGCGAGCGGGTGGAGCGCAGCGCCTCGAGTATCATCTCACGCTGCCTTGAGTATATCATATGCGCACCCCCTTTCGAGAAGATTAATAATAATTACTAATCCTATTATAGCGATAACGACGGGAATGTCAAGGGATAAAAATCAAATTTTTTGCGTTTTGAAAAAGCTTTATGAAAGGGCATAAAAAAAGCCGCCGCGGGCGGCATTTTCGGGGCGTCGGGTATTTGGCCTGCCGACGCCCCAATAACGCCAGAACGGTTAGGAATACATGCCGTTGGCGGACATGAAGTTATAAATCTGCTCGCCGTGCTGCTGCTCTTCCTTCTGGATGTGGTTGAGCGCGTTACGCGCGTTAGTGTCCTTGAATTCGAAAATGCACGTGTTGTATGTGGAGGAAACATGCTTTTCGGTGGCAAGCGCGTCGGAGCACAGGTAAGCGTCCTTCTGTTTGTCCTGCTCGTTGTAGTTGGAGGGTTGGAATTGCATGGTCTCTTGCTGCTGTTGCTGCTGGCCGCCGCCCTGCATCATCTGCGGGGGAGAGCCGGAAGCGATCTGGTCGAGCGTCTGCAGATGCTGCTGCTCATGCGCGCGTATCTGCGCGAACAGGCTCTTGAGCTGTCCGTCGACGGCGTCGTTCTCATATTGCGTGTACTTTTCGATGCATAATTGCTCTTGGGAACGCAGGTCCTTGAGCAGCGTCGTTTCCTTTTGGGTCAAAGTCATAATCATCACCTCGCGCATAGTATTGAACGGTTCTATGGGCATTATGCCCATAATTTTGCGAGGGGAACCTTCCAAGTGCTGCCAAATGAAAATCGCCCTGCCGGGCGATGACGGGATGAAAATTGCTTGCTTCTCACGGTTTCGCGCGCTTGCGCTCCGCAGCGTCGGCATCCGCCTTGGTCGGCGCGATCTCTCCTTTTGGATGCAGGGGCGGCGCGTAAAGGGTAAAAAGCTTGAGCGGCGAGCTGCCGGCGTTGATTATGTTGTGCCATGTGCCCGCCGGCACCTGCACGGCATAACCCTTGGCGATGTTGCGCTGTAGGTTCAATTTGTCGCCGGAGGGGCCCATTTTCACGACGGCGCGGCCGCATTCAATATAAATGAATTGATCGGAGGTCGGATGTACCTCCAAGCCGATGTCGCCGCCCACGGGTATGCTCATGAGGGTCGTTTGCATATGCCTGCCGGTCCACAGCACGCTGCGGAAGTTCTGGTTTGCCTCCGCGGACTGCGCGATGTCTATGATGTATGGCTCAGGCCCGCGCTCGGGCGGCTTTTGAGGGCTGTTGTTGGGGCGGTACATGAGGGCGCTCCTTTCGGAAATTCTGATATAATATATGCGCCCCTGCATGTGGCGGTGCCGCCATGGAAAAGGCCCGCCTTTGCGGCGGGCCCGCGCCCGTTTAAACGATCAGACTGTCGATAAACGCCCTCATTTCCTTTTTTGAACCGATGGAGTGCGTCCGGTCGATGACCGCCTGCTGCTCCGCGCCCGAGAGGCTTGTAAAACGGCGCATCGCCTCAAGATTCTGTGCCAGCGCCATGCCCAAACCGAGCGGAAGCTCCGGGCCTTGCGAATAAGACTTCATTTCAATCACCTCGCAGTTAGTGTGCGCCCCGACCATAGAAAGGATTCGTTTCGCATTGAGCCATATGAAGGCAATACAGCAAGCTTTAGGGATACTTTCATCGCGCGTATCCTGAAGAAAAGCGATTTAGGCAGGCATTTCCGCGCGGCGCGGGTAAAATCGAAATCCCGTTTGAAAATACTTGGCAAAGCCGTCAAAACAAACATCAAATGTAGTTTTTGCGCTTTTGGCCTGCCCGATTCGGGCCAAAAGCGGCAGAAACATACTTCCATAGCAATGAAAAGAAACAGCTTAAAGCGGCATGGCATGCTTTTGGAATACAATTCTGCAACATTGCCAATTTTATTTAAAAAGGATAGATAGTATTGCATCGAACGGGGAGGCTGAATGCGTTTGATAAAGAAGCTGCTGCGGCTGTTCAGGAAGCGGCGCAAGCAAAAAGCAAAAACGGACGACAGGAGCGGGTGCGGGGAGGAAACCCCCCAGCTTCTTTCCCGTTCGCTTAAAAAGAATATCGATGCCGTAAAAGCCCAATTCGGGGAGAGTTCCGATTTGATCGTCCGCGAATTTGCTTTTGAGAGGGAGCGGGGCGCCGAGGTCAAAGCCGCGCTGATTTTCGTGGACGGGCTGATCAACCTCACGATGATCAACGAGAGCATCATCAGGCCGCTCATGCATGGCAGCCGCCTTTCCCACGCCGGGGGAGGGTCCGATATTTCGGGCATGGATGAAATTCGGGACAAGCTCTTGGCGGTCGGGGAGGTCAATAGCGTGCGCACATATAAGGAAGTGGCGCAGGCCTGCCTTTCGGGCAACGCCGTCTTCTTTGCGGACGGTTTTTGCGAAGCCCTCGACATAGGCGCGAAGGGCTGGGAAAAGAGGTCCGTCAGCGAGCCCGTCAGCGAAACCGCCCTGCGCGGCCCCCGCGAGGGCTTCACGGAGAACCTGCGCACCAATACGTCCATGATACGCCGCAAGATCAAGGACCCGGCGCTCAAAATCCGCGCCACCGTGGTCGGCAGGCGCACGCATACGCAGGTCAATATCCTCTATATAGACGGGATCGTGGACCCGGAGCTGGTGCGCGAGGTGGAGCGCAGGCTCAAAAAGATAGACACCGACGCGATACTCGCCACGGGCTATGTGGAGGAATTCATAGAAGACGCGCCGTTCACGCTCTTCCCGACCATCTGGTCAAGCGAAAAGCCGGACGCGGTAGCCGGAAAGCTGCTGGAGGGCCGGGTCGCCATCGCGGTGGACGGCGCGCCGTTCGTGATGACGGCGCCCATGCTCTTCATAGAGAATTTCCAAAGCGCGGAGGATTACATCACGCGCAGCCATTACGCGACATGGATGCGCATACTGCGCCTGATCGCGTTTGTGATAAGCCTCTTTACCCCCGCTTTGTATATCGCTTTTTCCACCTATCATCAGGAACTGATCCCAACCACGCTGCTCTTTACCATGGCGGCCTCGAGCGAGGGCGTTCCCTTCCCGG
>JAEWMV010000213.1 GCA_023393045.1 Bacillota bacterium
ACGCGCTCACGGAAAGCCGCAGTCCCTTCCCCCGCTTTTCCTTGGGCATTTGATAAAAACGCGCGCTGACCCTCCTTGCGAGCTCCGCGATGCCCAGTATATCCTCATCCGTTTCCGTGGGCAGGCCGATCATAAAGTAGAGCTTTACGCCGCTCCAACCGGCCTCGAACGCGTCGCCGACAGAGCGCAAAAGATCCTCTTCGTCCACACCCTTGTTGATGGTGTCCCGAAGCCTCTGTGTGCCCGCTTCCGGCGCAAATGTCAGCCCTGCTTTCCTTACGCTCTGCATCCGCTCAAGATCGTCCTTAAGGAACGCGTCGAGGCGAAGCGAAGGCAGCGATATGGATACGCGCTCATCCTCAAACTCGTCCATGATGGCGGGCACAAGCTCGTGGATGCGCGAATAATCGCCGGAACTGAGCGAAAAGAGTGAAATCTCGTCATAGCCCGTGCAGGCAACGAGTTCGCGCGCCTGGGCGAGCACGGTTTCCATCTTCCTTTCGCGCACGGGACGGTAGATGAAGCCTGCCTGGCAGAAGCGGCAGCCGCGCGTACAGCCGCGAAAAAGCTCCAGCGCGACCCTGTCGTGCACGATGGACATGTAGGGCACGATGGGTTTGCCCAGATACGGCGCGGCGTCGAGATCGCGCACGACCCTGCGCGCAATCCTGTCCGGCGCGGAGGGTTCCTTCTTCTTCAAAGCGCAAAAAAGACCCGCGTCGTCGTACTTTGCCTCGTAGAACAGGGGCACGTACACGCCCTCTATTTGGCTGAGTTTGAGGAGTGTGTCATGTCTGGTCAATCCATCGCGTTTGGCCTGAAGCAGCGCGTCGGAAACCTCGAGGATCATTTCCTCCCCGTCGCCCACCATCACCGCGTCCATAAAGGGCGCGACGGGCTCCGGGTTGCAGGCGCAGGGGCCGCCGCACAAAATAAAAGGAACACCCTCTCCCCTGTCCTTCGCATAAAAGGGTATTCCCGCAAGATCGAGCATCGTAAGGATGTTGGTATAACACATCTCGTAGAGAAGCGAAAAGCCCAGCGCGTCGCACTCCGATACGGGGCGTTTGGTTTCAAGCGTAAAAAGGGGAATGGCATTATGGCGCATGACATGCTCCATATCCGTCCACGGCGCAAAAACGCGCTCGCACAGGATATCTTCCCTGCTGTTGAGTATGTTGTAGAGTATCCGCGAGCCGAGGTGGGACATGCCGATTTCATATACGTCTGGAAAACAGAGCGCAAAGCGAAGCGCGGCGTCCGTCTTTTGTGTCATGTTCAGTTCCGCGCCGGTGTAGCGCGCGGGTTTTTCAACGCTGGACAGGAGCCTGTCCGGTATATGTATAGAGCTCAATGCATCCTCCGAACGATTTCTAAAATAAGTGTATCACCATGTGCGCTTCAGGTCAATCGATGCGGCGAGCAGCGATTTCAATGTAACGCCGCCGCCAAGGCGCGCCATGCCCTCGTATAAATCATTTTCATTCAATACGCCAAGTTCTCTCGCATCTTCGCCGATCACGACAAAACGCGTGTATTCGCCTGAGGAAGCTTCCCGCAGCGCGTCCCTGACCGTCGCCGTGGAGCGCAGCGCAACCTCCCTCACGCGCACGCTCCTTGAAGCGTAAAGCGCGGCGTTCTTTTTTAGCATCGTGGCGGCGTGCCCGCCACGGCGGGATAGCAATTCCTGCAAGGTTGAAATCGCGAGGAATACGGCCGCGATTGCACAAATGTAGAAATTATCCCCACGTACAAACAGGTAAATTGAAACGCCCGCCATCAGCGCCGCGCTCAGGAAGCCGGATACTCCTAAAGTTATGCGCGCCGCGGTTTGCGAAAACCGGCCCGACACGAACGCGCCGAGCGCCGCGGCTCCGTCGAGGGGCGGTGCGGGAAGGAGATTCAAAAAAGCGAGCAGCGTATTGATGTTGCCAAAGAGCAGAACCGTGTCGCTTATGAGCAGTCCGCTGTGATATACGAGCGAGGCGGCCACCCCCGCCGTCAGGCTGAAAACGGGACCCGCGGCCGCGATGGCAAGCTCGTCCCCGAAGCTGAGCGTGCGCCCCGCGAGCTTTGCGCACAGGCCCAGCGGATGTATTGCGATCTCCTCGATTTGAAGACCGCAGGCGAACGTCATCGCCGCGTGCGCGGCCTCGTGGAGCGTGAGGGCGACGAGCGTCAATAAAAACGCATGGCCGTTCCCCGTGAGGAAGGCGATGATTAGGGGGATGAGAAAAAGCGCGTTCAGCCGAACGCGCGCTTTGCCGATTGTAAAAAGCGTGAAGCTCATTGTCCGATATCGAGGTTCAGATATGCGACAGGGTCGCCGGGCCTCCCCTGCCTTCTCACGGACGCGTAGAGCGCCGCTTGGGCGGCAACGCGCCCAAGCCCGTCGCCCTCCGCAAGCGGCTGCCCCTTTTCGAGCGAAAGCTCGCCGAGGCCGTAGATGGTGAGCAGCGTATCATCGTTCATTTCAAGCATGACATACGCGCCCAGGAGCGCGTCCTCGCCCGTCTCCTTCACCTCGCATGGGACGTTGACGAGCACCTCCTGGTCCTTATCCGAAGTGAGCTTTAAAAGCGTATCCGCCTCAAGCAGCTCGCTGGACGTGTATGCGAGGCTGATGAGATTTTTCTTTTCGCTTGAAAACACCTCGATGATGCCCGGAAGCTCTACGAATTTCAGCTTGCCGAGCTGCTCGTCGAGTTCATCCTCATTTTCCGTTACGGTGTCCTCGAGCGCAGAGACGGGGCCCTGCTTGTTTTCGGTTGCGATTTTAATGAAGAGCACAAGCGCCGCCGCCGCGCAGCACACGCCGAGCTTGATGAGCATCGACGCGCCGTGCGACTGCGCCGCACGCGTGAGGCGCCGGGCAAAGCGGTTGCCCGCGGGCCTTGCGCGCATGCCCTCCGTAGAGAATGCCGCGACCTCTATCGTGTTTTTATCAGCAGCCATGTGAAAACCCTCCCGCAGAATAGCTTATGCCGGCGGGAGGGCGCAGATTATGCCCTGTGCGTTATTTTTTGCTGACTTCGTCGCATCCATACCCCTTCGACGATGCCGACGGCGATCATATTCGTCAAAAGATTGGAGCCCCCGTAGCTGATAAAGGGCAGCGGAATACCCGTGACGGGCATGAGCCCCATCGTCATGCCGATGTTTTCAAACACGTGCGCAAGCAGCATGCCCGCACAGCCCGCCACAAGGCACATGCCAAGGTAATCCTTGGCGTGTATGGCAATCCAGAACCAGCGCAAAATCAGGATGAGAAAAAGCAATATGAGTATCATGCCGCCGATGAAGCCCAGCCCCTCCGCGATGCCCGCGAAGATAAAATCCGTGTGCCGCTCGGGCACATAGCGAAGCTGCGCGAGCGTGCCGGAGCTGAAAAAACCCTTTCCGTAGAGCTGCCCAGAGCCTATGGCGATTTTGGATTGATTGACGTTGTATCCGAAGTTCTGCAAATCGAGCTCCGGATTCAAGAACACCTTGATACGGAATTGCTGCTTTTCGTCAAGAAGAAAAAAGTACGCCAGAGGAAGCCCCACCGCGGCGATGCCTGCGGCCGCGGTGATATACCCCCAGCCGATGCGCGCTGCGAAGAAGATCACCACCATAATGCAGATGTACACGAACGCCGTCCCAAAGTCCGGCTGCGCCATAACGAGGGCGGTCGGCACGGCGCAAAAGAGCAGCGCGGTGAGGACGGAGCGAAAGCCGCGGAATTTTCCGTCGATTTTTGCCATGGCGTTGGAGGCGACGATGGAAAGCGCGATGATGATGCTGATTTTGCACAGTTCCGCAGGCTGCAGCGCGCGGTCTATGATGTCCAGCTGAAACCAGCCCGAGATGCCGCGCACGGTCTTGTCGGCGATGAGAAGGAGCGCGAGCAGCCCAAGGTTCGCCGCATAGATGTATTTGATGAGCGGCTTATACACCTGATAGTCGAACACGATGACGACCAAAAACGCCGCGATGCCCACGAGGAAGTTGACCGCCTGCTTTTTGACATAGTTCAGGTTCAGCCTGCCGATGAAATCGGAAATACCGCTCTCCGTCCCGTCGAAAGGCGTGGCCATGATGCTGGCGATGCTCATGAGGCCAAAGCCCACCAGCGCAAGCACCAGCAGGATGGTCAGCCAGTCTATTTTTTTGAGCATCTTAAGGTCGATCATGCTATCTTAACTGCCAAGCGAGAACATCCGCTTCATCTGGTCGTAAATGGTCTTGTATTTTTCGGCCGTGTCTGCGTAAACAAGAGGCCGGTTCACTCTGGTCACGGCGGCCGCGTTTTCGCCGCGCACAAGCTCGTCAAGCGCCATCACGCCCTGCGCGGCGGCCTCATAATAAGGCTCAATCAAAAGCGCGTAAATGTCGTTATCCGAAAACAGGCCGTAGTTGTCGTCGCTCAAACCGTTGCAGAAAACGGTGACGGAAATCTGGGTCAATATGCCCGGATTCGGCGTATAGGGCGTTGCGCCGGGAGGCGTGGGCGTCGCAAGGGGATCCGGCGTAGGAGAAGGTGTGGGCGAGGGCGCGCCGTCCTCGCGGAAGAGCTTTTGCGCCTTCGCGCGCGCGCTCACGGCCACGGCGGAGGAATCCGCGTCGATCACGTACATCCCCTTCACGTCGCGGTTATAGAGCAGGAACTGCGCGAGCTCGTCGATCGCGCCCTGCTCGTCCGCGACGGTTCTCTCAAAGGCGACGACGTCAAACTGCGGGTAATTGATGGAGATGGAGGTCTGAAACATGGCAAGGCAGGTCGCCGTGTCCCGCCCGTAGACGAGTATGCGCCCGGATTTAAGGCTGCGCTCGGTCATGCGCTCCGCAAGGCCGCGCGCGAGCTCGTCGTAATAATCCGTGTCGTCGGCGACAACATTGCAATTTAGCCCCTCGGCCGCGCATTTGTCATAGGGCACCACCACGAACATGCCTTTTGCGGCGGCCTCGGTCACGGCCGCGTCGTTCGCGCCGCCGGGCGAATCGATCATCAGCCCGTCGACGCCCTCCGTTGCCGCCTGTTCAACCGCGGCAAGCGCCTGCGCGCCGGACGTTGCCCGATACAGCTTCGCCGCATACCCCAGCGTTTCCGCCGTGTGCAGGAAACCGTACATGGTCATATACGCGCCGTTGCTCCCGTCGTCGTCGATGACGAGGCCGAGCAGGGGAAAACCGTCCCCATCCTCCGCTTGCGGCCCGTTTCCGGGCGCGGGTGTTTCCTCGGGGGCGGGAGTTCCCTCGTTGCCTGTATCCCTCGCGCAGCCCCAAAGGAGCAACATGGCCGATGCGAGCAAGAACGCCAGAATCCGTTTCACGTTACCTTAGCCCCTCCGTTCGTGGGGATGTTTTGATTTTACATGATGCGCCCGCGCGTGTTAAGCGGTTGATCTTTGAA
>JAEWMV010000228.1 GCA_023393045.1 Bacillota bacterium
CGCGCATACTGCGCGAGCAGGAGATCGAATGCGACGGGGAAGAGGTCATACTCTCGCGCGAGCTGAGCGCCGCGGGCAAAAACACCTGCAGGCTCAACGGCACGCTCGTCCCCGCCTCGCTCATCAAGCGCGTGTCGGACGCGCTCGTCGACCTCCATGGCCAGCACGAGCATCAGTCGCTTCTGTCCCCTGAAAACCACACGGGCTTTCTCGACACATACGACAGCGGCGGCATCGGGCAGAAGCTCGACAGGCTGCGCGCGATCTGCGCGGAATATGAAGCGGTGAAGCGCGAGAAGAACGCGGGCTTCGGCACGGAGGCGGAGCGCTTTCGCGAAACGGACATGCTCTCCTTTCAGGCGGAGGAGATCGCAAAGGCGAACCTCGCGCCCGGCGAGGACGAGGCGCTCGCGGCCGAGAGGCTGCTGATGATGAACGCGGAGCGCATCGGCAGCGCCCTTGACGACGCGCATGCCTTTCTTTATGCGGAGGATGGCGGCAACGCCCTTTCGGCCATAGACGGCGCGAAGAAGCGGCTGCGCGAGATCTCTTCGCTTTCAGGCGATTACGAAACATTGTACAGCCGCCTTGAGGATGCGTACTACGCTTTGGAGGACATCGCTTTCTCCGTGCGGGACGCGAAGGATTCCCTCGAGTTCGACGCGGACAAGCTTGAGCGGACCGAAGAGAGGCTTCGCGTCATCTCCGACCTCAAACGCAAATACGGCAATTCGATAAAAGACATACTCCAATACGCGGAAAACGCGCAAAAGCGCCTGGAAGCGCTCATGAACGCGGACAAGCGCGCCGCCGAGCTGCAGGCGCGGCTCGACGCGCTCAAAGAAGACTATCAAGAGGCCGACCGGGCGTTGTTTTCCCTCAGGAAGGACGCTGCCGAAAAGTTGCGCACGCAGGTGCTCTCTCACATGGCGCACCTCGGGCTGGACAAGGCGGATTTCAAGGTGGAATTTTCTCCCTCGCACGGCGCGGAATTGAAGCCGGAAGGCACGGCGGGCGCGGAGTTCATGCTCACCACCAACCCCGGCGAGCCGCTCAAGCCCCTTTCCAAAGTGGCTTCGGGGGGCGAGCTTTCGCGCATCATGCTTTGCTTCAAGGCGATTTTTGCGGACAACGATAAGATCGGCACGCTCATTTTCGATGAGATCGACACGGGCATCAGCGGCAGGGTCGCCACGGTCGTGGGTGAAAAGATGCTCAGCATCGCGTCCTCCCATCAAGTAATCTGCGTCACGCACCTGCCGCAGATCGCGGCGCTCGCGGGCAGGCATTACCTCGTTGAAAAACACGACGACGGAACAAAGACGGCCATCGGCGTGCGCCCTCTCGACAAAGAAGGCATATACAGGCGCGTCGCCCAGATGATGGATGGCGACCCCGATTCAAAATACGCTTACGAGCATGCGAAAACGCTGGTCGACCGGGCGCAAAAAATGAACAAATCGCAATAAACGAATATGCGCGTCGTTTCATGTACATGCTTAATACCGCGGGCAAAACCCGCGGATTTTTTATTGAGGTGGAAAATGAAGCATTCTTCGCGCAGCGTCGGCCTCAAATCGGCCGGTTTAATCCTTTGCGCTTTGATTATGGCGCTCAACTGCCTGCCGCGCTTTGCGGCGCTGCGTGAGCTGCCCAGTGATATTTACCTGGATACGGAAAGCAAAAACGACTATCTTCTCTCCCTCGGGGAGCCTTTCACTTTAACGGACGAAGCGGGCATGCCCGTTTCCGGCAATCTTTCCGAAACCCTTGGAGGTAAGGAAAGCGACACGAGCTATGTGATCGCGCTCTTTGGCATACCCCTCAAGCAGGTGAACGTGCATGTGCGCGACGAAGTTTACCTGATGCCGGGCGGGGAAACGGTGGGCATCAGCATGTACTGCGACGGCGTGCTCGTGGTGGGCCTGGGCGACATACAGACCGATTCCGGGGAATATTCCCCGGCGGGCGCGGCGGGCGTGAAGGCGGGGGACGTCATCAAGTCCGTTGACGGCACGCCGATAGAAAGCGTGACGCAGCTGCTCAACATATGCTCCGAAACGGACCGTAGCTATGCGCTGGTCATCGAGCGCGACGGCTCCGAGATGACGGTGCACCTGACCCCCCGGCGCAACGCGGGCGGGAGCAGCGCGTCCATGGGCATGTGGGTGCGCGAGAGCAGCGCGGGCATCGGCACGCTGAGCTTTTATGTGATGAGCACGCTGCGCTTCGGCGCGCTCGGCCATGCCGTGACGGACTCCGACACGGGCACGGTCATACCCGTGCGGGAAGGAAAAATCCTCCAGGCGGACGTAATCGGGCTGATCGAAGGGCGCCAGGGAACGCCGGGGGAAATCAAGGGCACGTTCGGCAATTTAAGCAAAAAGCTTGCGGAAATTGAGAACAACACCGAGTTCGGCGTCTACGGCACCATGACGGACGCGCTTGTGAATCCCATCTACCCCGAAGGGCTGCCGCTTGCCTACCCCGAGGAGATCACGACGGGCCACGCGACGCTGCTCGCCATGGTCGACGATGCGGGCGTGCAGGAGTACGACTGTGAAATCATCAAGATCTACCAGCAGCCGCTTACGGAATCAAAGGGCATGGTCATCAAGGTGACGGACTACGCCCTCATCGAGAAGGCGGGCGGCATCGTGCAGGGCATGAGCGGGAGTCCCATCATACAAAACGGCAAGCTCGTGGGCGCGGTGACACATGTTTTCATCAACGACCCGCTCAAGGGTTATGGGATTTACGCGCTCTGGATGTACGAATCCAGCAACAAACGCGGATAATCGATAAATTCGACAATTTACAGCAAAATACTTACTTGTGAAATTTTGTAAAATGATTTATTATTATATACAAGTCTCGTAATAAAACATAATTAATTGTTGTCGTCGGGGATTTGGTCTTTATGAAAATAATAAGGATTCTTCTTGTCAATGATAATCCGCGTATGTGCGATGCGCTCGCGGAACTCTTTGACGCCGACAAACGATTCGAGGTTTGCGCGAAAGCGTATAACGCGAATGAGGCGCTTGAATATTTCAGAGAACACAAGCAACCCGACGTTGCGCTTATCGACATGCTCATGCCGGTGTGCGACGGCACGGGCCTCGTGATGAAGCTCAAGGAGGAAAGGCTTGGCACGGGCACCATGCTCATCGGCCTCACGGGTTTTCTTTCCGATGTGGCGATGCGCATGATACAATCCCTGAACTTGGCCTATATCATCGCGATGCCCTCCAAGCCCGACGCCATCTACAGGCGCGTGTGCTCCCTCCTGCAGCTCGATTTTGCCGAAGAGAGCATTCCGCAGTATGTGGACATACGCGGCAAGCAGTCCCGCGAGCGGGATGATATCATCACACGCTATCTCTTTGCGATGGGGGTGAGCGCCCATCACGACGGGTTCAAGTTCATACGCGAGGCCGTCGCGCTCTATCTCGACAGCCGCAACAGGAACATCGGTATTACCACCGATATCTATCCCGAAATCGCGAAACGCTACGGCGTCTCCGTAAAAATCGTAGAACGCTCCATACGCTACGCGATAGAGATGGCATGGCTGCGCGGCAATGTGGAAAATCAATACCGCCTCTTTGGGTACACCGTCAAGGAGGACAAGGGCAGGCCGACGAACAAGGAGTGCATCACGCTCATCGCCGAGAGAACGCGCATGAGAATCGCATCGAATTATTGAACATTGTGCGCCCTACGGGGCGCGCTTTTGTTGACGCGCATATATGCCCGTGCTAGGATATGTAATGAGGTGAGAAAATGAAAAAACGGTTTATTATCATCGTGCTCGACAGCGTGGGCATAGGCGCGCAGCCGGACGCCGCGCTCTATGGCGACGAGGGCGCGAACACTTTGGGCAATCTCTACAAAACGCGCGGGCTTGACATACCCAACATGCTTGCGCTGGGTCTTGGCAACATAGAAGGCTCGGGGCTGCCGCAGGCGGCGTCCCCGAAAGGCTGCTTTGGCCGTGCGGCTGAAATCACCAAGGCGAAGGACACAACCAGCGGCCATTGGGAGATGGCGGGCGTCGTCATGGACCCGCCGTTTCGCACCTATCCCAACGGCTTTCCGCAGCGCGTCATCGACGCGTTTGAAAAGGGCACGGGGCGCGGCACGCTCGGCAACTGCGTGGCGTCCGGCACGGAAATCATACAGGAGCTTGGCGACGAGCATGTGAAAACGGGCAGGCTCATCGTGTATACCTCCGCGGACAGCGTGTTTCAGATCGCCGCGCACCAGGACGTCGTGCCGCTCGAGGAACTCTATCGCGCCTGCGAGGTCGCGCGCGAAATACTCGTGGGGGACGATCTCGTCGGCCGCGTCATCGCGCGCCCGTTCACGGGCGAAAGCGGAAAATATACGCGCACGGAGTTCAGGCGGGATTACGCCATACCGCCCGTGGGCGATACGATACTAGACGCGCTCAAGGCGAAGGGTCTGACCACGGTCTGCGTCGGCAAAATCGAGGACATCTTCCACAGGCGCGGCGTCTCCATATCCGACCACACGCGCAACAACCACGACGGCATCGAGGCCACGCTGCGGTTCATCGGGGAGGATGCGGGCGATTTGATTTTTGCCAACCTCGTCGATTTTGACATGCTCTACGGGCACAGGAACGACATAGAGGGCTACGGCGCGGCGCTCGAGTATTTTGACGCCAGGCTGCCGGAGCTCATCGCCGCCATGCGCGAGGGGGACGTCATGCTCATCACGGCCGACCACGGCTGCGACCCGACCACGGCGAGCACAGACCACTCGCGCGAGTACATCCCCATACTCGCCTTCGGGCCGAAGCTCGCGGGTGGCGCAGACCTCGGCACGAGGAGGAGCTTTGCCGACATCGGCAGCACCGCCATGGAGTATTTGACGGGCGAACCCTGGCGAATCGGCGCCTCATTTTTGCCGGAACTGAAATAAACAGGAATAAAGTGTAATCTTCACTCCCGGAAAGGTCATATGAATCAGTAAGAACCTTTCGGGGAGTGATACTATGTTCAGGAAACTTATCTGTTTTTTCTTATCGGCCGCACTCATGCTCCCGTGCGCGGCGGTTGCGCGCGCGGATCCCGGGGATGACACGGCGGTCTTCCATAACGCGAAGGCGGTCGCCGTGCTCGAAACACAGTGCCTGCAAACCGCCGTCGAATACCAGGCGGACACCGTCTATAACGTCGCCGGGCTCTCGCGCCTACCTGCGCTGGTCTACATCTGCGAGGCATTCGACAAGGGGCTCATTACGGCGGATACGGCGGTCTATGTGAGCGAGATCGCGGCGGGCATCGGCGGGCCGACGGCGTTCATCGCCTCGGGGGAGAGCATCGCGGCGGGCGCGCTCATCAAAGCGGCCGTGATGATCACCGCGGGGGACGCTTCCTTTGCGCTCGCGGAAACCGTGGCGGGCAGCGTGTCCCTGGCGGAAAACGCGATCGCGGGCATACTGATGGAGCTTGGCGTCGGCAGCGGCGATTTTTCCCTTTCGGGCGGAAAGTCCATGATGAGCGCGCGGGAAGTCTGCACGCTGATGGCGCGGCTTGCGAAGTCCCCGACCTATCAGGAATACAGCGCGATGACCTATGACGAGATCGCGCACGAAAACGGCAGCAAGACGGAGCTTGCAAACCCCAACAAGCTGATTAAAAGCCTTGAGGGCTGCTATGCGGGCTCCACGGGCTCGTCGAGCGAGGCGGGCTACTGCGGCGCGTTTGCAATCAAGCGCGGCGGCACAAACTATGTGGTGGCGGTGCTCGGCGCTTCCAACTCCGACACGCGCTTTAGCATGGCTAAGGAGGCCGCGGGCATCGCTTTCAATACGTACGAAACCGTATCCGCGGTGAAGGAAGGGGACATCGTCGTTCCCGGCGTCGCGGTGCTCGGCGGCATGAAGCGCGCGGTGGACGCCGTTTCCACGAGGAACGTCGTGCTGCTCATCAAAAAGGGCGATACCTGGGCGATGACGCCGGAGGTGCCGGAGGCGGTCAACGCGCCCGTGAAGAAGGGAGACGTCATCGGCTACGCCATCTATTCCTCGGAGCAGGGCGCGGAGGCGCTTCGCATCGCGCTCGCGGCGGCGGAGGATATCGGCAAGGCGGGCTGGGGGGAACTGATCCTCTTCGTTTTGCGCGCCTGGGTGCATGGCTAACGCTTTCTTGCATAGGGCACGGCTTTGGCGTATAATACCTAAGAGAAATCCTTAAGGAGTATACGCTTTGTTCGGCAACTTCGATTTAACGAGCTGGCTCTTGGAAGCCCTGTACCGCATACCGGGCATCCTCATTGGCCTTTCCTTCCACGAGTGGGCGCACGCCTACGCGGCTTACAAACGCGGCGACCCCACCGCGCGCAACCTCGGGCGCATGACGGTCAATCCCGTGGCGCACGTCGACCCCATCGGCATCCTCATGCTGCTGGTGCTGGGCTTCGGGTGGGCGAAGCCCGTGCCCGTCAATCAGCGCAATTTCAAAAATCCGAGGGTGGACGATATCATCGTTTCCCTCGCCGGCGTCGCGACGAACCTTCTGCTCGCGTTTTTCTTCACGGGCGTATGGATCGCCGTGACGGCGTTTGTGTATAACGAAATCGCCGTCACGCTGCTGCAGTACGTAGTGGTCATCAATCTCGGTCTTTTCATCTTCAATCTGCTGCCCATACCCCCGCTCGACGGCTATCACGTGTTCCAGAGCCTGTTTTTGAGGAGAATTGGCTATAAGTTTTTTCAGTTCGTCGAAAGGTACAGCATGGTGCTTCTCATCGCGGTGCTGATCATCGGCTCGAACACGGGCTTCCTCGGCACCATCGTCGTATGGCTGCTCAGCCTGTTCGCAAGTTTCTACACCTGGCTCTTCGGCTTTTTTGTATAAGCGCGCGATATGGCGTATGAAGTCCATCTAAAGGAATTCGACGGGCCGCTCGACCTGCTGCTCCACCTCATCGAGGAAGCGAAGGTCGACATCAAAGATATCTTCGTTTCCGAAATCACCAACCAGTACCTCGCTTTCATGGAGGAGCTGGACGAGCTTGATATGGAAACCGCAAGCGAGTTCCTCACCGTGGCGGCGACGCTCGTCTACATCAAATCGCGCACGCTCCTGCCGAGGCCGCCGCGGGCGGACGAGGAAGAGGAGGACCCCGAGGTCGTCCTCATGCGCCAGCTGCGCGATTACAAGCTGTTCAAGGAAGCGGGGGCGGGGCTTGTGGCGCTTCGCGAAGGGATGCGCAACGTCTACGCACGCCTGCCCGAGGAATTCATATTGCCGCCGCAGGAATACAGCCTTTCGGACGCGACGGCGCAGGAGCTTTTTGCCGCGTTTGCAAGGCTTCTCAAGCGCACGGACGAACTGCGGGAGGATTCCATCGCCCGCGCCGTCTCGGCGGACAGGTATACGGTGCGAAACCAGCTCGCTTTCATCCGCTCAAGGCTTACGGACGCGGGCACGCTGACTTTTGACGCGCTTTTTGAGGGCGCGGCGGAAAAGCTTGAGATGATCGTCACTTTCATGGCGCTGCTTGAGATGATTACCCGGCAGGAGATCGTGCTGCGCCAGAAAACGCCTTACGGCAAGATCACCATCACGGCGGCCGCGCTCATCGAGGACGATGAGGATATGGAATACATGGACGAGATGAAATAGGAGGCGCGCTTTTGCAATACGACGAGCGCTTTGGCGCAATAGAATGCATATTATTCGTATCGGGCGACCCCGTGCCCATGGTGCAACTGCAGCGCGCGCTCGGGACCACCCAGATCGAGTTCGAGTACCTTCTTCGCGCGATGGACGAGCTCTATCGCAGCGAAAAGCGCGGCGTGCAGCTCTATATGACGGGTGACACCGTGCAGCTCGTTTCAAACAGGGAGTATGCGTCCCTCGTGCAGGAGCTTTTGCAGCCCGTGCAGGACAAGAGCTTTTCGCAGGCGATGCTCGAAACGCTTTCCGTCGTCGCTTACAGGCAGCCCGTGACAAGAACGGATATTGAGAACGTGCGCGGCGTACGCTGTGAATACGCGGTGAGCCAACTCTTGAAAATCGGCATGATACAGGAGCTTGGGCGAAAAAACGTGATCGGCCGCCCGATGCTTTTCGGCACGACGGACGCATTTTTGCGCCATTTCGGGTTGCACGACATAGCGGAGCTGCCTCCGCTCTCCGGCCTGCCGGATGAGGACATGCCCTCCCTCGCGCAAATGGAAGAAGAAACAGAAGCCGTGGAACAAAGCGCTTCCTGAAGCTTGGTATAATCATCCTGTTTTAGAACACATTAGGGTCGTATGACCCTTTTTTTTATTTTGGCGGCCGTGCTCACGGTACTCCTCATATTGCTTCTTATGCGCAAGCGTGTGAAATGCTCGCTCATCCTCTCGCGCACGGGGATAGCGGCGCGCGCGTCGCTGTGGCGCTTTCGCTTCGTGCGCAGCTTCCCCTTCGACGCGCTGCTTCGCGTGGCGGCAATGCGGGAAAAGAAAAAGAAGAGGAAAAAGCGTGGGATAAGAATTGCAGATATCAAAGGCGGCGTCGCGCTTTGCGCCGTCAAGATAAGCGGGAGGCTCGGCATCCGCGAGGATGCGGCGGGCACGGCGTTCCTTTGCGGCGTGATGCGCTGTTTTTTTGAGGCGGCGCTCGGCGCGCTCTCGCATGAGGCCATAGAAGGCTTTGAAATCAGGCCGGATTTTAACAACGGCGTATTTTGGCTTTATATGGAAGGAATCCTCACGCTCTATCCTGGGAAAATTATCACTATGCTCATCGGAAAATGGGTGAAGGAGGAATTCAAAAAATGGCGCATCCTATCGAGAACATTATGGAGACGACCATGGCAAAACTCAGGGACATGGTCAATGTGAATACGATCGTGGGGGACCCTGTCATCCTCACGGGGGAAACGATGATACTGCCCGTGTCAAAGGTCAGCCTGGGCTTTGTGTCCGGCGGGGGAGAGTATCAGTCCGGCGCGAAAACGCCGGTGAAATGCGCGGGCGAGGAGTTGGACGCGCAGGGCGGAAAATATCCGTTCGCGGGCGCGGCGGCGGCGGGGCTTACGCTCAACCCTACGGCCTTCCTTTCCGTTTCGGGCAATAAGGTGCGCGTGCTGCCCGCGCAGTATCGCGATGGAATCGACAGGGCATTGTCGCTCGCGCCCGAGCTCATCGATATGCTTGAACGCCTGCTTTCCGGAGAAGACAAAGAAGGATGTGAATGAAATGGACGCTCGCGGCGTATTTCGCATGAAGTACGCGAGGTATAAAAGCGTTGTCGCCGTCATGCTCGCGCTCGTGCTCCTGTTTTTTTGCGCGCCTGTTTACGCCGCGTCGGACACGCCCGAAACGGACGCGGCGGGGTCTGTTTTAATCGAGGCCAACACGCGCATGGTGCTCATGTCCGAGGAGGCGCACAAAAAGCTGCCCATGGCAAGCACCACGAAAATCATGACGGCGATGCTCGCAATCGAAAACTGCTCCCTTGACGAGATGGTGGAGGTCTCTACCGAAGCCTACGGCGTCGAGGGTTCGAGCATGTACCTCCAGCGCGGGGAAAAGCTGACCATGCGGGATTTGCTCTACGGGCTCATGCTCGTGTCCGGCAACGACGCGGCGGTCGCCATCGCCGTGCACATCGGCGGTAGCGTCGCGGGCTTCGCGCAGATGATGAACGCAAAGGCAAAGGAGCTCGGCGCGCTCAACACGAACTTCGTCACGCCAAACGGATTGCCCAACGACAACCACTATACGACCGCGTATGACCTCGCGCTCATCGCCGCCGCAGCGATGCAGCTCGACGCCTTTCAGGAAATCGTTTCGGCCACCTATTTCAAGACGACGAGCGGGCAGGTGGTGCGCACGCTCAAAAACAAAAACAGGATACTCTGGGAGTACCCCGGCGGCAGCGGCGTGAAGACGGGCTATACGAAGGCGGCGGGCAAGTGCCTTGTCTTTAGCGCCGAGCAAGACGGCATGACGCTCATCGGCGTTTTGCTCAACTGTCCCGATATGTTTTCCTACGCGAAGACCATGCTCGATTACGGCTTTGACAACTACGAGCTTGCGACTGTTGTCAAGAAAGGGGTCGAAGTCGCGCACGTGAGCGTGGACAACGGCATGAAAAACGCCTTGGCACTCGTCGCCAAAGAGGATATAATCATACCGATCAGAAAAGGCGAAAGCGTCACCCTCTCAACGCGGGTGGAATGCCCGTCCACTGTGCCCGCCCCGGTCGAAGCAAACGCGGTCTTCGGCAGGGCGTACATCATGAGCGGAACCAAAACGATTGCCTCCACGGAGCTCGTCGCGCGCGAAAGCGTGGAATCGAGGAGCTATGCGGAGTGGCTCAAGAAGCTCATCAGGAGGTGGAGCGCCTAAAAAGGAGGTAGAACCTTGTGCGGCTTCAAAAATACCTTGCCAACGCGGGAATAGCTTCGCGCAGAAAATGCGAGGAGCTTATTTCTTCCGGGCGCGTCACGATAAACGGCCGTTTGGCCGAGCTGGGCTACGGCGTGAACCCGCAAAGCGATGTGGTGGAGCTTGACGGAAAGCGTGTGGAGGAGATGGGGGAGCGCGTGGTTTACATCCTCTACAAGCCGCAAAGCGTGGTGAGCACATCCTTTGACCCGCAGGGGAGGGAGACGGTGCAGGACTTTTTTCGCGACGTGCCCATGCGGCTTTATAACGTGGGCAGGCTTGATTACGATTCGGAAGGCCTTCTGCTCATGACCAACGACGGGGAGCTGGCCAACGCCTTGACCCATCCCGGCCGCGAAGTGGAAAAGACCTACTATGTTATTTGCGACGGCAAGCTTTACGACGAGCAGAAGGCATCGCTCGAGCAGGGCGTCATGCTCGAGGACGGCGTCACAGCGCCCGCGCGGGTGACGGATGCGTACCGCACGGGCAATGGAAACACCTCGTTTTTCATCGCGATTCACGAGGGGCGCAACAGGCAGATAAGAAGGATGCTGAAAGCCGTGGGGCATGAAACGCTGCTGCTTCGCAGGGTGCAGGAAGGCCCCGTCTCGCTCGGGGAGATGCGCCCGGGGGAAAAGCGGAAGCTGGACGAAAATGAAGTGCGCGAACTCAAGAAGAGCTGCGGAATCGATTTATAAATTATCTTGCAGGAAAACAGAACTCTATGGAGAATAATAGAAATTGGCAGGATTTGATGGAATGTTGAAAATCAAATCGCTGCTTATAAGTTTAATTTGAATGTACTGCATTGATATAAGTATAACTTAGAAAGGAGGAATTTTCTGAATGGATTACAATCCATGGTTTATTATGCTCCTCGGTATGGGTACGGTTTTCACCGGTTTGTTTTTCCTTATCCTTATCATCAAGCTCATCAGCTTTTTAACAAGCAAGGGAACCA
Organism: Bacillota bacterium; assembly: GCA_023393045.1. Taxonomy (GTDB): domain Bacteria; phylum Bacillota; class Clostridia; order Christensenellales; family CAG-138; genus Phil1. The sequence continues at coordinate 11,385 of JAEWMV010000228.1, forward strand.
AAGCGGAAGATGCGGGCGTGCGGACGGACGCGGGTCAGGCGGCCGCCTTGCCTGCCTATGCCGCTGCGGCCGTCCCTGACCGGCAGCTGTTTGACGCGGTCATATCCGCCGCGCTTGCCGAATATATCGGCCCGGAGGTGGCAGGGCTGCGGATTAAATCGATCAGGCAGCGAAGCGCGCCCCAGCCGTACAGGGGAGCTTTTACGGCGGCCATCTCCGCGGCCATCGCGACGGCGATGGGGGAAAGCGTGCAGGGCATCAGAATCAGAAGCATTAAACGAGTATAACGATAAAAACAGCAACAGGAGGAAATTATGCGTAAATTCATCGTCAACGTCAACGGGACGTCCTATGAAGTAGAGGTTGAAGAGCTCAGCGGCGCGCAGGCCGCAGTTCCCGCCGCGCCTGCGGCTCCGGCAGCGCCCGCGGCTCCCGCGCCCAAAGCGGAACCCGTCAGCGCGCCCGCGGCGAGCGCCGGCGGCCAGAGCGTGAACGCGCCCATGCCGGGCAACATACTCGATGTGAAGGTCAAGCAGGGCGACGCGGTGAAATCCGGCGACGTGCTGCTCATACTCGAAGCCATGAAGATGGAAAACGAAATACTCGCCCCCCAGGACGGCAAGGTCGCATCGGTCAACGTAGCGAAGGGCTCCACGGTCAATTCCGGCGACGTGCTCTGCGTAATCGGCTGATGATGCATTCGGTTTTTACGCGGATGTACGGACACCGGAAAGGAGATCGGAATGGAAGCAATCGGTAAATTCCTGTCGGAAACGGGGTTCGCGCTGCTCTTTGAGGATCCGAAGCCGCTCATCATGATCGTCATATCGCTGGTGCTTTTGTACCTGGCGATCGTCAAGAAGTTCGAGCCGCTTCTCCTTATCCCGATAGGCTTCGGCATGCTGCTCACAAATCTTCCCGGGGCGAACATGTACCACGGGGAGATATTTGCGGGCGGCCATGTCAACTGGGAGGAGCTGAGCAAAAACGGCGGTTTGATCGACATCCTCTATCTGGGCGTTAAGCTTGGCATCTATCCCTCGCTCATCTTCATGGGCGTCGGCGCGATGACGGATTTCGGTCCCCTGATCGCAAACCCCAAAAGTTTATTTCTGGGCGCCGCGGCGCAGTTTGGCATATTCGTCGCCTTTCTGGGCGCGCTCGCTCTGGGCGTGGTCGGCATTGACTTCACGCAGCTTCAGGCTGCGGCCATCGGCATCATAGGCGGTGCGGACGGGCCCACCGCAATCTATCTCGCCACCAAGCTCGCTCCGGAGCTGTTGGGACCCATCGCCGTGGCGGCCTATTCCTATATGGCGCTCGTGCCGGTCATTCAGCCGCCCATCATGAAAGCGCTCACCACGAAGAAGGAGCGCATGATCGTGATGGAACAGCTCAGGCCGGTTTCCAGAAAGGAAAAGATCATATTCCCCATTGTGGTCACCATATTCGTGGCGCTTCTGCTGCCCTCGGCGACGCCGCTTGTGGGCATGCTGATGCTGGGCAACCTCTTCCGCGAATGCGGCGTGGTTGACAGGCTTACGAAGACCGCCGAGAATGAGCTCATCAACATCGTGACGATATTCCTCGGCCTTTCCGTCGGCGCGACTGCGACGGCGGACGCCTTCCTCAACTGGCAGACGCTTGGCATACTCGTGATGGGTGTTGTCGCCTTCTCGTTCAGCACGGCGGGCGGCGTGCTTTTGGGCAAGCTGATGAACGTGCTCTCCGGCGGCAAGATCAACCCGCTCATCGGTTCCGCGGGCGTGTCCGCCGTACCGATGGCGGCGCGGGTCTCACAGGTCGTCGGCCAGAAGGAGAACCCCGGCAACTTCCTGCTGATGCACGCCATGGGGCCCAATGTGGCGGGCGTGATCGGCTCCGCAATCGCGGCGGGCGTTTTCCTCGCCCTGTTCTCATAATTCGATGAAAGGAGTTAAAAATGGCGCATAAATTATACATTACGGATACCATACTGCGCGACGCGCACCAGTCCCAGGCCGCCACGAGGATGCGCACCGAGGATATGCTCCCCGCGTGCGAAGTGCTCGACAGCATCGGCTACTGGTCGCTCGAATGCTGGGGCGGAGCGACGTTCGATTCCTGCCTCCGCTTCCTCAACGAAGACCCTTGGGACAGATTGAGGCAATTGCGCAAAGCCATTAAGCACACCAAGCTGCAAATGCTCTTCCGCGGCCAGAACATACTGGGCTATAAGCATTATGCGGACGACGTGGTAGAGCAGTTCTGCCGAAAGGCCATAGAGAACGGCATCGACATCATCCGCATCTTCGACGCGCTCAACGACGTGAGGAACCTCGAGGCCGCCATCAAATACACGAAGAAATACGGCGGAATCTGCGAGGCTGCCATCAGCTACACCATGAGCCCCGTCCACAACGAGGACTACTTCGTGAAGATCGCCAAGGAGCTCGTGCAGATGGGCGCGGACACGATCTGCATCAAGGACATGGCGAACCTGCTTTTGCCCTACGACGCGTATTCCCTCGTCAAGCGGCTCAAGACCGAGGTCGATGTGCCCATCCATCTGCATACCCACAACACCACCGGCACGGGCGACATGACCTATCTCATGGGCGTGCAGGCTGGCGTGGACATCGTGGACTGCGCGCTCTCGCCGCTTGCAAACGGCACGGCGCAGCCCGCCACGGAATCCCTTGTCGCCACGCTCAAGGGCACGGAATATGACACGGGGCTTGACCTTGAAAAGCTCGCGCAGGCCGCAAAGCATTTCCGCGGCGTGGCCGAAAAGCTCAAAAAGGAAGGCTTCCTCGACCCCAAGGTGCTCAGTGTGGACACCAACACGCTCGTGTATCAGGTGCCGGGCGGCATGCTCTCCAACCTGATTTCCCAGCTCAAGCAGGCCAACGCTGAGGATAAGTACTACGACGTGCTCGCGGAGATTCCGCGCGTGCGCAAGGATTTCGGCTATCCGCCGCTGGTCACGCCCACGAGCCAGATCGTCGGCACGCAGGCAGTGTTCAATATCGTTTCCGGCCGCTATAAGATGTTCCCCAAGGAGTCCAAGGCGCTCCTTCGCGGCGAATACGGCGCGCTGCCGGGCCAGGTCAACGAGGAGGTCAGGCGGATGGCCATCGGCGACGAGGAAGTCGTCACCTGCCGCCCCGCGGACCTGCTCAAGCCCGAGCTTGACAATTACCGCGAGGAAATCAAGGATGTGATGCGCCAGGAAGAGGATGTGCTTTCCTACGCGCTCTTCCCGCAGGTCGCGCTCAAGTTCTTCGAGGCGCGCAACAATCCCGCGCCCAAGGCGGAAGCCGCGCCTGCCGCCGCTCCCGTTCAACCTGCCGCAGCGCCCGCCCTAAAGCAGGATGCGGGCCCGCGCATGCTCTATGTGAAGGACGCCTCCCTATAAATGATTGAACGCATGGTTTGCCGATTGGAACCGTCCCGCCCAAAAGCGGGGCGGTTCTTTTGCAGGATGAAAGCCTGCCGTGCAATTCTTTCATCTTTTGGCATTTATCATTGCCATTGCCCAGCAAATCTGCTAGTATTGACTGGTAGATGAAACATGGAGAAATAAACGATGCGCATTTTGCTATCCAATGACGACGGACTCTATTCACCGGGCATTCGCTTCCTTGCGGAAGCCTTGAAGGACGAACACGAGCTCTATATCAGCGCGCCCGATTCCGAAAAAAGCGGCGTGGCGCATTCCTTTACTTTTCTTACGACGCTGCGCGCGGTGGAAACGCGCTTGGAGGGCTTGCCTGATATTCCCGCATATGCCGTATTTGGCACGCCCGCGGACTGCGTGAAGCTCGCCATAGGCAACCTCATCCCGCAGCCTGACCTCGTGATTTCCGGCGTCAACCTCGGCGCGAACAGGGGGACGGACGTGTTTTATTCCGGCACGGTCGCCGCCGCGATGGAAGCCGCGCTCAACGGCGTGCGGGCGGTCGCGATCTCAAACGTCGCCTATCCGCCCACGGACTTCGGCGCGTGCGGGCCTGCCCTTCGCTATGGGATGAAGCTCATGGAGCTTGACGAAAGCCTCATGCTGCTCAACATCAACGTGCCTGATACGAGCGCCGAGGAGCTCAAGGGCTGCGTAATCACAAAGCTGAGCAATCAGGGATACAGGGCGGAATATGAAAAGCGGATAGATCCTTTCAATCGGCCTTATTACTGGACGACCTCCGAGCTCAACGCGTGCGACCCCAACGATACGGATGACGACAAGCAATGGACGAAGCGGGGCTATGCGTCCATAACCCCATTGCTCACCTGCCTTTGCGACCATGACGCATTGGAGAGACTAAAAAAGCTGACGAGGGAGAATTGCAAATGAAGAAGTCTTTGGAAGGCAACGAAGAGAGCGACCTTCTGGTACGGCTCAACAATTCCTTCAAGAGCCTGAGCAAGGGGCAGAAGCAAATCGCGTCCTTTATATTGGAAAATTACGACAAGGCCGCCTTCATCACCGCCTCGAAGATGGGGCGCATCGTGGGCGTGAGCGAATCCACGGTGGTGCGCTTTGCCTACACGCTGGGGTACGACGGCTATCCCGAGTTGCAAAAGTCGCTGCAGGAGCTGATACGAAACAAGCTCACCAGCGTACAGCGTATCAAGCTCACCTCGGATATGAGCCAGAACGATGTGCTCAAAATCGTGTTGAAGGCGGATATGTCCAACATCCGTTCCACCATCGACGCCATCGACAACACCACTTTCAACGCGGTCGTCGATCAGCTTTTCTCCGCGAAAAAGGTCTATATCATCGGCATACGCAGCGCGTCGCCGCTTGCCCAGCTTCTTTCCTATTACCTTGGCATGATGCTCGACAACATCGTGCTCGTCAGCTCCTCCATCGGCGATATTTATGAAAGCCTGTTTCGCATCGATGAAAACGACGCATGCTTTGGCATCAGCTTTCCGCGCTATTCGGCGCGCACCATCGACGCGCTCAAATTCGCAAAATCCAGGAACGCGCGCATCATCGCCCTCACGGACAGCACGTTTTCGCCCATCGCGGAGCTTGCGGACTTTTCCCTCATCGCCAAGAGCGATATGGCCTCCTTTGCCGATTCTCTCGTCGCTCCGCTGAGCCTTATAAACGCCTTGATCGTCGCATGCAGCCTCAGACGCAAAGAGGACGTTTACGCGCGCTTCAGCCAGCTTGAGGCGCTCTGGGGAAGCCAGAGGATCTATGCATCGGGAACGGGGATAGGGGAGACAGACAGGCTGTAATGAAGCTTACTTTGGTGCGTCACGGCCAAACGGACTGGAACACCTGTAAAAGGGTGCAGGGCAGAACGGACACCAGCCTCAACGAAAGGGGCGTCCTGCAGGCGAAAGCCGCCGCGGAATACTTCGTGGGCAAGGGCATCGGCGCGGTCTATTGTGCGCCGCTTATGCGGGCGCGCCATACGGCGCAAGCCATCGCCGCGCGCGCGGGAATCGAAAACATTCGGGTGCTCGACGGCTTGACCGAAATCAATTTCGGCGCATGGGAGGGGAAGACCGACAAGGAGCTCATCGCGGAGTTCCCCGGCCATTGGGGCGATTGGAACTGGGTGCTGGACGCGCGGCTGTGCCGCGAAATCGGCGCGGAGAGCGCGGATGAAATACTCGCCCGCGCGATTTCCTGCATTGAGAGGATAAAGGACGAGAATCCACCCGATGCGCACATCGCCATCGTCAGCCACACCATGCCCATCAAGCTTTTGACTGCGCACTACATCGGCCTGCCCTTGAGCCGGATACGGCATATCCGCATCGACAACTGTGCCTCGAGCGTGCTGAAGCTCCACGAGGACGGGGGCGCGACGCTCCTGTGCTGGAACGATACTTCCTATCTCGGAGGTTTGCTGTGAGCCGCGTGGCGGTCATAGGCGGCGGGCCCGCCGGCATGATGGCGGCATATGAGGCGGCAAAGCGCAATCACGCGGTGACGCTTTTTGAACGCAACGAAAAGCTCGGCAAAAAGCTCTACATCACCGGGAAGGGCCGCTGCAATTTCACCAATTCCGCCGATATCGCGGACTTCTTTGCCAATATACCGCGCAACCCGCGCTTCCTCTACAGCGCGCTTTATGGCTTCACAAACGAGGATGCGATGGCGTTCTTGCATGAAGCGGGTGTGAAAACAAAGGTCGAGCGCGGCGGAAGGGTTTTTCCCGAATCGGATAAATCGAGCGACGTGATACGCGCACTCGCCTCCCGCCTCGCGCAGGCGGAGGTCACGCTCAAGCTCAACGCGCGGGTGAAGCGCGTCGCGGGCGCGGAAGGGAATTTCACTCTGGATGTGAATGATGAAACTTTCCGCTTCGATCAGGTCATACTCGCTACGGGCGGCTTAAGCTACCCTTCCACGGGCTCAACGGGCGACGGCTACGCGTTTGCCAAGGCCTTCGGTCATACGGTCACGGAGTGCAAGCCCTCGCTCATCTCCTTCGAGACGCTCGAGGAATGGCCGAAAAGGCTCATGGGCCTGTCGCTTCGAAACGTCGTCCTCACAGCCTTCGACGCGCGCGGGAAAAAGCGTTATGAGGAGCTCGGCGAAATGCTCTTTACGCATTACGGCGTGTCCGGGCCGCTGGTATTGAGCGCGAGCAGCGTGCTTGCGGACGAACCGGCGGGGGCGAAACTCGTCATCGACCTCAAGCCGGGGCTTGACGAGCAGGAGCTTGACAAACGCATACTGCGCGATTTTGAAATGAACATCAAGCGGCATTTTATCAATGCGCTCGACGCGCTGCTTCCGCAGAAGCTCATCCCCGTCATCGTGGAACTATCGGGCATACCGGGGGAGACGGAGGTTCACCAGATCACGCGCGAAATGCGAAGGAACCTGTGCGTCAAGCTGAAAAACCTCGAAGTGAGCGTGGCACGCGCCCGCCCGATAGAAGAGGCCATCATCACGCGGGGCGGCGTGAAGGTGGGGGAGATCGACCCTTCGAGCATGGAGTCGAAGCTTGTCAAAGGACTTTATTTCGCCGGAGAGATGATCGACGTGGACGCTTTCACCGGCGGCTTCAACATACAAATCGCCTGCTCAACGGGAGCGTTGGCGGGAAGGAGCGCGTGAGCGATGGAAAGGCTTAACATAGCCATCGACGGGCCCGCGGGCGCGGGCAAGAGCACGATAGCAAAGGCTCTGGCAAAGGAGCTTCATATACTATATCTCGACACGGGCGCGATGTATCGCGCGCTCGCGCTCAAGGCAATACGTGGCGGCATCGACCCGAACGACAGGGAGCGCGTCATACCCATGCTCAAGGACACGACCGTCAGCGTCGCGAGCGAAAACGGCGCGCAGCGTACATTGCTCGACGGGGAGGATGTGTCGGACATTATCCGCACGCAGCAGATCGCCAAGGGTGCCTCCGATATCAGTGCCATACCCGAGGTGCGCCTGAAGCTCGTCGCCTGCCAGCAGGAAATCGCGAGAGAAAACGATGTGGTCATGGAAGGGCGCGACATGGGCTCCTACGTCATCCCACATACGCCGCATAAGTTCTATGTTACGGCCACGAGCGACGAGCGGGCGAAAAGGCGGCGCAAGGAGCTTGTGGCCAAGGGCGCCGAGCTCGACAAAACGCACGAGCAGATCAAGAATGAGATAGAAATGCGCGATTATAACGACAGCCACCGCGCCTTTGCGCCGCTCACGCGCACGCCCGACGCGGTTCTGATCGACACGACGGAGATGAGCATCGAGGAGGCGGTCGACGCCGTACTCGCGCACATAAGGGGGCGGGGCTGATGGTCTACGTTCTGCTCAAATTCCTCATCGGGCCGTTTATCGCGCTGTTTCTGAGCCCCATCGTCTATGGCAAGCAGAACCTTCGCATAAAGGGCAAGGCCATCATCATCTGCAATCATCGCTCCATGATGGACCCCATCGTGCTGGGGCTTGTCACGCCCCGCATCATCCATTTCATGGCCAAGAAGGAAATTTTTGCGTCCAAGCTGGGCAATCTCTTTTTTCGCTCCCTCTGCGCGTTTCCGGTCAACAGGAAGAACATGGACCTGCAGTCTATAAAAAGCGCGTTGACGGTGCTCGATCGGGGCAAGGTGTTCGGCATTTTTCCGGAGGGCAAACGCGAGGTGAGCGATTCGCTGGATGAATTTGAACGGGGCACCGCGTTTTTTGCCATACGCTCCGGCGCGCCCGTGATTCCCGTGTACATCCACCCCGACGCGTCGAGGAGATACAGGCCGGTGCTCATCGTGGGCAAGCCCATCGACATCAGCTCCATCGTCGCCAATGCCAACAAGACCTCCATGATCGAGGTCGTGACGGATGAGCTGGCGGACGCCATCGACGCGCTCCGGCTCGAACTGGAGGAGATCTATTGCGAATAATCACGGCGAAAAACATAGGCTTCTGCTTCGGCGTGAGGCGCGCGCTCGACATGGCGTATTCTCTCGCGGGCACGAAGGAGCGCGTCTATACGCTGGGCGAACTCATCCATAACGCGGCGGTCACGGGCGAACTCTCCGAAAAAGGCGTCCTGGCGATAGACGGGCCCGATCAGGCGCCGGAGGGCGCGATGGTGCTCATCCGCTCCCACGGCGTTGCGCCCGCGCTCGTCGAGGCGTGCGCAAAACGCGGCCTCGCGCTCGTTGACGCGACCTGCCCCTTCGTGGAGAAAATTCATCAAATTGTCCGCGCCAATTATGAGGACGGGCGGCGCATCGCCATTTTCGGCAAGTCGGAGCATCCCGAATGCATAGGCATCAACGGCTGCTGTGAGAACAGCGCGGTTTTTCTTACACGGGCGGAGGATATCTGTCAGTTTGATCCCGCGAAGCCCCTGTGCATCGTCGCGCAGACGACCGCGAGCGCAGAGGAGTATGAGCGAATATGCAAAGCGGCAGCCGCGCATATGAAGGACGTTGTCATGGCGGACACGCTTTGCACGGCGACAAGGGCGCGCCAGAAGGAAGCGGGGGAGATGAGCAGGATGTGCTCCGTCATGCTCGTGCTCGGCGACAAATGCAGTTCCAACACGGCGCAACTTGCACAAGTATGTAAAAAAAATTGTTACAATGTATATTCGATAGCAAAAGTAGACGAACTGCCACTTGAAAAAATTCATGCGGATGATATAATAGGTATTGTTTCGGGCGCTTCTGCGCCGGACGCGATCATTAGGGAGGTTATTGCAAGGATGAGTGAACTGGAAAAGACGATGGCTGAGAGCCCCGTAGAAAACGAAGAGGTTAAAGCGGAAGCAGCAGCTACCGTCGAAGAACCCGTCGCGTCGGAGCCGATGGAAGCTCCCGCTGCGGATGAAGCCACGGACGCGGGCGAAAGCCCTGCTGCCGGGGAAGCCCCCGCCGCCGAGGAACCCAAGGCCGACGATACCGGCGCAGCCGAAGAACAGCCTGCCGAAGAAAAAAACGAAAATGCCGAGGCGAGTTTTGCCGAGGCATTCGAAAAGACGCTTGTGCGCATCAGGAACGGACAGGTACTCACCGGTTCCGTCGTGCAGGTGAACGACGGCGAGGTCTGCGTCAACATCGGCTATAAGTCGGACGGATTCATCCCTCGCAACGAATTCTCCTCCGACCCCGACGTGAAGCCCGAGGAAGCCGTCAAGATCGGCGACAAAATCGAGGTCGAGGTCATCAAGGTGAACGACGGCGAAGGCAATGTGCTGCTTTCCCGCAAGAATGTTGAAAGCAAAAAGGTCTGGGACGCCCTCATGCAGGACGACCAGATTACGGACAAGGTCTTTGAGGGCCAGGGCAAGGAAGTCGTCAAGGGCGGCCTCATTGCCACGATAGACGGCATACGCGCCTTCGTGCCCGCCTCGCAGCTTTCAACCAAATATGTTGAAAATATCGCGGAGTATGTCGGCAATCCGATATCGCTCAAAGTAATCGAAGTGGACAAGGCCAGAAAGCGCATCGTCGCCTCCCACAAGGCGGTCATGCTCGCCGAGGCCGAGGAGGCCCGCAAGCAGAAGTGGGCGGAGCTCGAGGTCGGCGCGAAGGTGAACGGCGTCGTGAGGCGGCTCACCGACTTCGGCGCGTTCGTGGACATCGGCGGCGGCATAGACGGCCTCGTCCATGTGACGGACGTCGCGTGGGGCCGCGTGAAGCACCCCAAGGACGTATTGAGCGTCGGGCAGGAAATCGAAGTCATCATCCGCGATGTGGATGTGGAGAAGCAGCGCGTGTCCCTCGGCTACAAGCAGCTCCAGCCCAAGCCCTGGACGATGGCGGATCAGAAGTATCCCGTCGGCACCATCGTGGAAGGCAAGGTCGTGCGCATCGTGCCCTTCGGCGCGTTCGTCGCGCTCGAGCCCACCATCGACGGCTTGATCCACATTTCCCAGGTGGGCGTGAAGCGCATCGCCAAGGTGGAGGATGAAGTCAACGTGGGCGACATCGTGCGCTGCAAGGTGCTCGACGTGAACGTGGAAGCCAAGCGCATCAGCCTTTCCCGCCGCGAGGCGCTGCTTGACGAGCATCCCGAAATCGCGGAAGAGCTTGCCGCAGAGAAGGCCGAGCGCGAACGCATCGCCGCTGAGCGCGCCGAACAGCGCGCCGCGTCCGACGCCGCCAGGCAGCAGCAGCAACAGGAGCGCCGCGGCCCTGAGCGCGCGGAGCGCAATGACCGTCCGGAGCGCCGCGAGCGCAGCGACAGGCCCCGCCGCGAGGAGAACGATTACGATCTGCCGCCCGTGCAGTCCGTGAGTACTTCCATGGCGGATCTGCTTGCGGCCGCGATAGGCGGTTCCGAATCGAACGAGGAAAAGGACGAATAACAGCAGTATACCTTCGGAGCGAGTCGAAAGGCTCGCTCCGTTTTTGTAATTGCGCTTTTATAAAAACACATTATGTAGTATAATATCCGGGTAAAATGCGCAAAGAGGTACGCATGAAGAAATCCGCCAGAAGCAAAAGGAAGAATGAAACGGACCGCACGCCGGAGCAGACCAAGCGCGAGGTGCTGGGCGTATGCCTGGTCGCGCTGGGCCTGTTTTTCGGCGCGAGCCTGTATTCGGACGCGGTGGGCATCGCGGGCAAGGCGATCAGCGGCTTTTTCTTCGGCGTAATGGGGATTGTGGGCTACGCGATACCTGTCGTGACAGTCGCGTGGGGCGTGCTCGTCATTATCTTTTCAGAAAAGCCCGCGCGGCCGCTTACGGTGTTCCTCGTGTCGCTCTTTTTTATCTGCCTGCTCAGCGCGCTTCATATCGGCGCAAGGGATTCCATCGAAACCGTCAAGGTGTTTGATTATTATAAGGACGCCTATCTTTACGGGCAGCAATACCGCGCGGGTGGCGGCGCCGTCGGCGCGCTGCTGGCGTACCCCTCCCTGCTGCTGATGGGCAAGGTCGGCTCCTATATCGTATTCATCGCGGCCATGCTCGTGTCGTTTCTGGTGACGACGCGGCTTTCCCTCAAGCGCGCCGGCGAAAAGCTGGGTTATGGAATCAAGCAGGGCGTCGATACCGTGAGCGAGCGCATCAGCGAAAGGCGAAAGGCCCTCTATACCGAGGACTTGTCGGAACCGGTGATGCTGCCCCTGATCCCGCAGAAAAAGGGCAAAAACGGTAAAAAAGACGCGCAGCCCTCCGCCGACCCGTACAGGATGGAGCCGCATCGGGAAGAATATGTCACGGGCGGCCCGGTCAGGGTGAAAAACGCGCTGGACGCGCTTGAATTCATGCCCGCAAGCGGCGCGCTCGAGCGCAGGGCCAGGGAGGACAAGCTTGCCCGCGATTTTGACAGGATGAAAATCGAACCTCCGCCGGAAGGGGAGTATTTCGTGAGCGACGAATTGGACGACGACGCCTCCGGCGCGAGCAGGATCACGCGCAACGCGCCCGCCGTCCCGAAAAAGAGCGCGGCAAAACCCGCCGCCTCCGCCGACGCGCCCCGTGTGCAGGAAAAGCCGGCGGAGCATGTGCCCGTCGTATACCAGCGGCCGCCTTATGATTTGCTGAATATACCGGAGCAGAGCTACATACCCAGCGAATCCCCGCTTGAAAAGGCGAAGCTGCTGGAGGAAACGCTCGCCACCTTCAACATCAGCGCCAAGGTCATCAATTACAGCGTGGGGCCTGTCATCACGCGCTTTGAGCTGCAGCCCGCCAAGGGTGTGCGCGTGAATCGGATCACCGCGCTTTCGCAGGATCTCGCCCTCGCGCTCGCCGCGCAGCGCGTGCGCATCGAGGCGCCCATACCCGGCAAGCAGGCCATCGGTATCGAGATACCCAACCGAAATACCGCCAAGGTGCTGCTGCGCGAGGTGGTGGAATCGCGCGAGTTCCAGGCGGAAAAATCCTCCATCGCGTTTGCGTTGGGTAAGGACATTGCCGGCAAGATCATCACGGCGGATCTCGACCGCATGCCGCACATGCTCATCGCGGGCTCTACGGGCTCGGGCAAGAGCGTGTGCATCAACGACATCATCATCAGCATGGCGTATAAGTCCTCGCCGGACGAGCTGCGCCTCATACTCGTGGACCCGAAGGTGGTCGAGATGCGCATGTACGCGGCGCTTCCGCATTTGATGCTGCCCGTCGTGACGGACGCGAAAAAGGCCGCGGGCGCGCTCAAATGGACGGTCATGGAGATGGAACGGCGCTATAAGCTCATCGCAGAGCTCAACGCGCGCGACCTGACGCGCTACAACCAGCTTGTGAGCGACCCCGCGGAAAAGCTGCCCAAGCTCGTGGTCGTCATAGACGAGCTCGCGGATCTGATGATGGTCGCCGCGAAGGATGTGGAGGATTCCATCTGCCGCATCGCGCAGCTCGGCCGCGCCTCGGGCATCCACATGATCGTGGCGACGCAGCGGCCCTCCACCGACGTTATCACGGGCCTTATCAAGGCGAACATCCCCTCGCGCATCGCCTTTGCCGTGTCCTCCGCCGTGGATTCGCGCGTCATACTCGACGAGGGCGGCGCGGAAAAGCTTTTGGGCAAGGGCGACATGCTCTTCCACGCGAACGGCGCGAGCAAGCCCGTGCGCGCGCAGGCGGCGCTGGTGACGGATGAAGAGGTGGAGCGCGTGATGGAGTTCTTCGGCGAGCATGTGGATGCGCAGCCCCTGCGCGAGGACGATTTTGAAAAGATCGCCGCGTCCGCTTCCGGCAGCGCGGCGCAGGGCAACGGCAAGCAGGAGGATGATCTCCTGCCCGAGGCCGTGAAAATCGTTTTGAACGACGGGCAGGCCTCCATTTCGATGATACAAAGGAAGCTGCGCGTGGGCTACGCGCGTGCGGCAAGGCTTATCGATATCATGGAAAACATGAAATTCGTCAGCGCGTCCGAGGGCAGCAAGCCGCGGCGTGTGCTCATCAGCCGCGCGGAATACGAGCGCACGTTCGGCTCTGCCGCGGCGCAATATCAAGGGGAAGAGAATTGTGATGAGGACTAGGCGCGCGGGCATGATTTCATTGGGCTGCTCGAAGAACCGCGTGGACTCGGAGAAGATACTTTCCTGCCTGCGGGACGCGGGCTTTACAATCACCAACGATCAGGCGCGGGCGGACGTCGTCATCGTCAACACCTGCGGTTTTATCACCTCCGCAAAAGAGGAATCCATCAACGCTATACTCGAGGTTGCGCAGACGAAAAAAGAGGACGCCCTTCTCGCGGTAACGGGCTGCCTCGCGCAGCGCTATTTGAAGGAGCTTCAGGAGGAACTGCCCGAGGTGGATATCTTCCACGGCGTGGGTTCCCCCGAAGCGCTGGTTGAAAAGATACGCGCGGCCTTCGGAGAGAGCGGCGCGGTGTTCTACTGCGGAAGCCGTGTGCTCACCACGCCTTCCTACAGCGCGTACCTTCGCATCGCGGACGGGTGCGACAACCGCTGCACCTATTGCGCGATTCCCCTGATTCGGGGCGGCAGAAAAAGCGTGCCGATGGAAACGCTCGTCGCCGAGGCGCAAAGCCTCGCCTCGGGCGGCGTAAAGGAGCTCACGCTCATCGCGCAGGATACTTCCGCTTACGGCGCGGAGCTTTACGGCAGGCCTTCCCTCGCACAACTGCTTGAAAAGATAGCCGGAATAGACTGCCTCAAATGGATACGCGTGCTCTACGCTTATCCCAATACGATAGACGAAGCGCTCGTCGATACGATGCTGCGCCATGACAACATCGTCAAATACATCGACATGCCCATTCAGCATATCGACCCCGCCATGCTCAAGCGCATGAACCGCCACGGCACGGCGGAGCATATCAGAAAAATCACAGAATATATCAGGCGCGCGTCGCCCGATTTTATCCTGCGCACGACCGTGATGACGGGCTTCCCGGGAGAGACGGAAGAACAATTCGTGCGCTTGGCCGAATTCTTAAAGGGGCACCCATTCGACCGGGTCGGCGCGTTTGTTTTTTCGCCGGAGGACGGTACGCCCGCCGCGCAGTTCCCGGACGCTGTCGACGAGGCCGTGGCGCAAAAGCGCCTCGATATCCTCATGCGAAACCAGCGCGGAATATCCCGCAGGCTCAACGAAGGGCGCGTGGGCAAGGAATACGAAGCGCTTGTCGAGGAAATAAACGGGACGACGGCGCTTTGCAGGAGCTATGCCGAAGCGCCGGAGGTGGACGGAAAAATCGCCGTGTCCGGCGCGGCGCTTCACATAAAACCGGGTGATTTCATACGCGTTCGCATCGTGTCCGCGGGCGCATACGATTTGAAGGGAGAAGCCTTATGAACACGCCGAACAAACTGACAATCCTTCGCATGGCGCTCACACCCGTTTTCGTGGGGTGCTTTTATCTGCCCGTGGACTATAAGCTCTACATCGCGGCCGCCGTGTTCGTCATCGCCTACATCACGGACATACTCGACGGGCAGATCGCAAGGCGGCGCAACATCGTCACGGACTTCGGCAAGCTTATGGATCCCATGGCGGATAAGATATTAACGGGCGCTGCCATGATCATGCTCACGGGCATCGGCATGCTCTCGCCCATCGCGACGCTCATCACCATCGCGCGCGAGTTCATCATCAGCGCGATACGCCAGGTGTCCGCGGGGAAGAACATCGTGATCGCCGCGGGGCAAATCGGCAAGCTCAAAACCTTCACCCAATGCATCGGCATCACGCTGATATTGCTCGGCAACCCGATATTTGCCATGTGGAACATTCCCTTCGACCAGATCGTGATCTGGATATCTGTGGCGCTCGCGATATGGTCCTGCGTGGATTACATCGTTAAAAACGCAAAAGTGCTCGAGGAGAAATAAAAACATGACGTGCGAGCTCATTTCGGTCGGCACGGAGCTTTTGCTCGGCAACATACTCAACACCAACGCGCAGTATATTTCCCAGAAGCTTGCCGACCTTGGCGTGAACTGCTATTTGCAGACCACCGTCGGCGACAACGCCCATCGGCTGGAGGAAGCGGTGCGCCGCGCGCTTGCGCGGGCTGACGTCGTGATTCTCACCGGCGGCCTCGGCCCCACAGCGGATGATCTGACCAAGGAAACGGTGTCCGCCGCATTTAACAGGGAACTTGTTACGGATGAGGAATCGCTTATAACGCTCAAAGCGCGCTTTGAGAAAATGGAGCGCGAAATGACGCCCAACAACCTCAAGCAGGCGATGTTCCCCGAGGGGAGCCTCATATTGCCCAACCCCAACGGCACGGCGCCCGGCTGCATCATCGAAGAGGACGGCAAGTGCGCCGTCATGCTGCCCGGCCCGCCGCATGAAATGGAGCCGATGTTCGACAACAGCGTCATGCCCTATCTTGAAAAGAAGAGCGGGACAAAGCTCTATTCGCGCATGATCCGCATATTCGGAAAGGGCGAGTCGAGCGTGGAGTACGCGCTTCACGACCTGATGGATTATGAAAATCCTACCGTCGCGCCCTACGCGCTCGCAAGCGAGGTGAAGCTTCGCGTCACGGCGCGCTGCAAAGACGAAGCGGAGGGGGAGAGGCTGATGCGCCCCGTCATCGAAGAAATATGCGCGCGCCTTGGCGACGTGGTGTATTCCCTCGAGGGGAAGGAGCTGCACGAGGTCTGCGCGGAGCTGCTGATAAAATCCGGCCAAACGATCGCCGTGGCGGAAAGCTGCACGGGCGGCATGCTCGCCTCCAAATTCGTTTCCGTGCCCGGCAGCTCAAAATATTTCCTCGAAGGGTGCGTGACTTACGCCAACGGCGCGAAAACCGCGCGGCTCGGCGTTTCCGAAGGAACGCTCGCGCGCTTCGGCGCGGTCAGTCCGGAAACGGCGCTTGAAATGGCGCGAGGCATGAAAAAAACCTCCGGCGCGGACATCGCGCTCTCTACTACGGGCATCGCGGGGCCCGACGGCGGCACGCAGGAAAAGCCCGTGGGACTCGTTTACGTCGCGCTCGTCACAAAAAACGCCGAGCAGGTCATGGAATTCCGCTTCACGGGGAGCCGCGAGAGGATACGGAACCTCGCCTGCCTCAACACGCTCGATATGCTCAGACGAAGTTTTTAATGTACAAAAACAGAACATATGTTATAATTTTGATGGCGCTACGGGTTTGATAATGAATGAAGGGATGGGCACCGCTATATGATGGAGAAGGAAAAAGCGCTGGAGATGGCGTTAAGCCAGATTGAGAAGCAGTTCGGCAAGGGCGCCGTGATGAAACTGGGGGACGCTGCGGGGAGGATTTCCGTTTCAACGGTGCCATCCGGCTGCCTTGAACTGGATATCGCGCTGGGCGTCGGGGGCATACCGCGCGGCAGGATCGTGGAAATATACGGGCCGGAATCCTCCGGCAAGACCACGCTCGCGCTGCATGTGATCGCGGAGGCGCAAAAGCTTGGCGGCGCGGCGGCCTTCATCGACGCGGAGCATGCGCTCGACCCCACATACGCGGGCAACCTCGGCGTGGACGTGCAGAACCTCTACGTTTCCCAGCCCGACACGGGCGAGGAAGCGCTGCAGATATGCGAGGCGCTGGTGCGAAGCAGCGCCATCGACGTGGTCGTCATCGACTCCGTCGCGGCCCTCGTGCCCAAGGCGGAAATCGAGGGTGACATGGGCGACGCGCACGTCGGCCTTCAGGCGCGACTGATGTCCCAGGCGCTCAGAAAGCTCGCGGGCGTCATTTCCAAGTCGAACACCATCGTCGTATTTATCAACCAGCTGCGCGAAAAGGTCGGCGTGATGTTCGGCAACCCAGAAACCACGCCCGGCGGCAAGGCGCTCAAATATTATGCGTCGATCCGCCTTGACGTGCGGCGCATCGATTCCATCAAGAACGGCAACGACGTCGTGGGCAACAGGACGCGCATCAAAGTCGTCAAGAACAAGGTCGCGCCACCCTTCAAGGTTGCGGAATGCGACATGATCTACGGCGAGGGCATCTCGCGCGAAAGCTCGGTGCTCGACCTTGCCGTCAACAACAAAATCGTCGTCAAATCCGGCGCATGGTATTATTATGGGGAAATGCGCATGGCGCAGGGGCGCGACAATGCAAGGCTCTTCCTCAAGGACAATGTGGAGCTTTGCGCGGAAATCGAGGAGAAAGTGCGCGCGGCCCTTATCAGTACGCCGGGCGGAGAAGACGCTCCGGACATGGAGTAAGCGCGTTACAGAATAAGTCGGGGACGCTTTAGCGTTCTTGACTTTTATTTTTCAGCGCGATACAATTATTAAGAGTAAATATATGCCGGTGTGTATTTTCATGGATTCATATAGATCTAATGGAAATTTGTCCATGCATACTGAGTACATGTCATACTCGTATACTTTATATATAAATTTGGAGGTGCAAATATTTCGTGCGTGAAATAATTATCCCCATCATTGTAGGGGTTGTTTGTCTTGCAGCAGGCGGCTTCTTTGTTTACGTTTACCTTAAAAACAACGCAAAAGCCAAGATTGCCAAAGCCGAGGAAGCCGTCCGGCAGATGATCGACGACGCGCAAAAGCGTGCCGAAACCATTAAGAAGGAAACCATTCTGGAGGCCAAAGAGGAAGCGTATCGCATCAAGAGCGATAACGAGCGCGAAAATAAGGAAAGGCGCAACGAGATACAGCGCTCCGAGCGCCGCCTGCTTCAGAAGGAAGAAGTGCTCGACAAAAAGGTGGAAGCCGTCGAAGCGCGCGAGGAAGGCCTCAACAAGAAGCAGAGGCAGATTGACGAAATGGAAAACGAAGCGCGCGAGCTTCACGACCAGCAGCTCAGGCAGCTTGAAAAAATCTCCGGTTTGTCTATGGACGAGGCGAAGGAGATCCTCTTGGGCAACGTCGAGCGCGATGCGCGCCACGAAGCGGCCATCATGCTGCGCGAGATCGAGGCCAAAACGAAAGAGGAGGCGGACAAGCGCGCGCGCAACATCGTCGCCATGGCGATACAGCGCTGCGCCGCCGACCATGTCGCGGAAACCACGGTTTCCGTCGTGCCTCTGCCCAACGACGAAATGAAGGGCCGCATCATCGGCCGCGAGGG
>JAEWMV010000006.1 GCA_023393045.1 Bacillota bacterium
GGATATTCCTTCACGCTCGAATATGCCTCAAGCCTCATCGACGAGGCGAGCGCCGCGCTCTGGGCGCAAAGCTTTTGTACGCTCCTTGAGAGCATGCTGCGCGATGACGAAGCTGCGCTTTGCGACATCAGCCCCCTCGACGAGAGGGCTTACTATGAATATTTCGACAGGCCGGACAGGCTCTCTTCGCCCTTTGCCGACGTGCCGCTCGATTTCACCATCGCGCGCGCCGCACGCCGCGCGCCGGATGCTCCGGCCGTGCGCTTCCACGGGGAAACGACGCGCTACGGCGCGCTCATCTCCCGCGCGCAGCACATCGCCCGCGCGCTCGTGTCCCTCGGCGCAAAGCGCGGGGACGTCGTGGGCCTTGCGCACGCGCGCACGCCGGACATGCTCGCCGCGCTCATCGGCATCATGCAGGCGGGCTGCGTCTACATGCCAGCGCTTTCCGCTTATCCCGCGGGAAGGCTTGCCTATATGGCCGAAACCGCGAAGGCAAAGTTCATGCTCGCGGACGACGGAGCCGCGCCTTATCTCGCGGCCATGGAGCTGCCCTGCCCGGTGTACGCGCTGAACAAGCTGCCCGACGCACCCGAAGCGAAGCTTCCCGCGCTCTTAGAGCGCAGCGGGGAGGACGGCATTTACGTCCTTTTCACTTCGGGTACCACAGGCAAGCCCAAGGGCGCGCTCAACACGCACGCGGCCATCGCCAACCTCCTCGAGGCAATGACGCCGATTATAGGCGAGGAAAGCAAAAACGTGCTGTGCGCGACCAATATCACCTTCGATATTTTCATCACCGAATCGCTGCTCGCGCTCGCGCTTGGAAAATGCGTGGTGCTGGCGGACGAGGAGGAGATGCTCCTGCCGCATAAGATCGCCGGGCTCATCGAGGCGGAAAATGTAACTGCGGCGCAGCTGACGCCCTCCCGCCTGCAGATGTGCATGGGGAGCGAGGCGTTTCGCAAGGCGGCCGCGCGCCTGACCTCAATGATACTCGTGGGCGAGCCGCTCACGTTGCACCTTGCCGCGCAGTGGCGCGAGGCGACCGGGGCCGCGCTCTATAACATGTACGGCCCCACGGAGGCCGCGGTCTATGTGAGCGGCGCGGAATCCTCGGGGGAGAGGGAGCGCATCACCATAGGCAAACCCCTCCAAAACTGCCGCGTGTATGTGCTCGATGAAAACCTGCGCCGCGCCATGCCCACCGCGCGGGGCGAGCTCTACCTCGCGGGCGTGTGCTTGGCAAAGGGCTATCTCAACAGGCCGGATTTGACGGAGACCGCGTTTTTGCCCGACCCGTTCTTCCCGGGCAAGAGGATGTACAGGAGTGGGGACGTCGGCCGCCTGCTGCCGGACGGAACCGTCGAGTTCCTCGGCCGCCGCGATTCGCAGGTGAAAATCAACGGCCAGCGCGTCGAGCCGGACGAGGTGACGGAAGTCCTCCTCGGCATCCCCGGCGTGGCGGAGGCCGCGACCGTGGCCGTCAGGGCGGACAACGGGGAAAAACGCCTGCGCGCGTGCGTCGTGCGCGCGCAGGGGGAAAGCATGGACGAGGAGGCGCTTCGCGCGAAGCTTCGCGCCGTGTTGCCGCCCTTCATGATACCGGCCGAGATCAGCTTGCTTGAAGCTATGCCGAGGAACGCCTCCGGCAAAATCGATATACGGGCGCTCCTCGCCGCTGATGCGGCCGGAGAAGGGGCGGCGGCACCCGAAGCCGCCGCGGAAGCGGGCGTAAAAGAGGAAACAGTACCCGCCGCCGAAGAAGCGGTTGAATCTGTGGCGTCCATGCAAAGCGCGCCCGTGGAGGAGACCCTCGCGCGCATATGGGCGCAGGTGCTCAATAAGGAGACTATCGACCCGCGCGCTTCCTTCTTTGAACAGGGCGGAAGCTCCCTTTCCGCGCTGGACGCGCTCTCGCGCTGCTTCAACGCGGGGCTCGGCCTCACGCTTGCGCAGTTTTACGCCAATCCCACCATAGAGGCGCAGGCGGCGCTGCTCGCGGGACTGGCGCCTCCCAGGAGCACGCAATTGTCCTTCCTCGAGGCCCCCGCCTGGGAAGACGCCGCGGCGGGCGGGAACGACCGGCCCAAGGCGGATGCGTCCCCGGGCGCGGTGCTGCTCACGGGGGCGACGGGCTTCCTCGGCGCGCATCTTTTGAACGAGCTTGCCGCCAGCATGGGGCGCAGCGTCGTCTGCCTTGTGCGCGGGGGAGACCCCAAACGGCTTTCGCGCGTGATGGAGGATTATTTCGGGGCGAGTTGGTATGAAAACAACGCCGCGCGCGTTAGCGTCGTGGCGGGGGATATGGAAAAGCGCGACCTTGGCATCGGCCGGGAGGAACTCGCGGGCCTCATGGACAGCGTGGGCACGCTCGTGCACTGCGCGGCCGACGTGCGGCATTATGCCGCCGATCCGGAAGCTTCCATGCGCGCCAACGTCGCGGGCACGGAGAACGCGGTGCGGCTTGCCGCCAAGCTCGGCGCGGGCTTTGCGTATATTTCAACCACCAGCGTCATGGGGGATTTCAGAGAGGGCGATTTTGACGAGGACAGCCCGCCCGCTGATCCCGAAGCTGAGACCAACGTTTATGTCAAGGGCAAGTGCGAGGCGGAGCTGATCGTGCGCCGCTGCGCGAAGCTGCTGCCCAGCGTCAAGACCTTCCGCGTGGGCAGGCTCGTCGGCCGCAACAGCGACGGGGTTTTTCAAAAGAACAAGGAGGCCAACGCCTTCTATTCCTTCCTGCGCGGCGCGCTCGCGCTCGAGGTGTATCCGGAAGGCGCGGCGGAGCTGCCCGTGGAGCTCACCCCCGTGGACGATTGCGCGCGCGCCATCGCGCTCTTGCTCGAGGGCAGGCGCAGCGTTTATCATGTGTTCAACCCGGTGACGGTGGACTTTGCGGAACTGATGCACACGCTTTCGGATAAAAAGGCGCGCTTTGTGACAAACGAGGCGTTTGACGCGTATCTTCTCTCCCTCATGGCGAAAAAACCCTCCGCGGAGCTCGTTATGTTGAGGGAAATCAAGGAGATGTTCCGCACGGGCGCGGGCAGCGCAGGGGCCGTGCGCGCGAAAAAGACCTGCGCGGAGCTTCGGGAAAAAGGCTTTGTTTGGCGCAGGGCGGATATCCAAAGCGCGCTTCGCGAATATCTCTCGGATTGAGGACGGGGGTGGACTGACTGGTTTCGGACGCGACTGTAACAATTATGCTCATTGCCATCGTCGTGATGGTATCATTCCTCCTGCGCGGCGTCAGGAAGGGCGGCATCAAGCTGATACACAGCCTGTACTTCCTTGTGACCGCGGTGGTCATCGTATGGATGCTCGCCGTCGTCGCCGCCAACTTCGCAGACCCCGCGGACGCGCACACTCTCTGGGTCTACGATGCGCTCACCTACGTCGGCGCGGCGTTTGCGCCCGCATTCTGCCTTCTGATTGCGCTCACGCTCTCAAAAGGGCTTGAAAGGCTGCCCATGCGCTATCTCGCGCTGTTCATCCTGCCCGTCGTCACAAACCTCGTGGTTTGGACGAACCCGCTGCACCACCTTATGTATAAGGAGTTCTCCGTATACAGCAGCCATGTGATATTCGGGCCGTACATGCTGGTTTCCGGCGCGTACAGCTATCTGTGCACGCTGATTTCCATCTATGTGATGGTGCGCCACGCCGTGGCGATGCAGCGCAGGCTCATTACGCAGCAGACCATCCTCTTTTGCGCGGGCAGCGCCATACCGGGCATCGTCAATCTGCTTGGCACGCTGCACATCACGGACCTTTCCATTGCGGCCACGCCGCTCGCCTTCATCGCCACCATCGCGCTGCACGGCTATGCGATCTACCATTTCCACATGCTCGACATCAAGCCAATCGCCATGCAAAAGGTGCTCGACTGGCTCAGCGACTGCTATCTGGTCACGGACGAAAAGGGCACGATCATCGACTGCAACGCCGCGTTTGAAAAGATTTTCGTCCAGTACGGCATGTCGCGCGGGAAAAGGCTGGACGAGTGCGTCAACGCCGAGGACATTGAGAACAAAACCGTCGTCTACAACCTGCTTGCCGCGTGCGCGAGCTGCCGCGAGAGCTTATCCACGATCTCCTTCGAGCAGTCCGCGTTTTTAGAGAAGCAGAAGCTCTACTTTATGGTTGACCTGACGCCGCTTATCGTCGACAACACGCTCGAGGGCTTCGTCGCGATATTCAAGGACGTCACCAAGCTCAGGGACGGCATGCAGCGCCTGCACGACTCCCAGGCGCGCCTGATGGAGCAGGAGCGCCTCGCCTCGCTCGGCCAGATGGTGGGCGGGCTTGCGCACAACCTCAAAACGCCCATCATGAGCATTTCTGGAAGCAGCGCGGCGCTCGACAACCTCATAGACGAGTGCGTGGCCAGCATGGGGGACGAGGAGGTCACCCCGGAGGATTACCGCGAGATCTACTTTGAGATGCGCGACTGGCTTTCCAAAATGCGGGACGCCTGCACGTATATGAGCGACATCATCACGGCCGTGAAGGGGCAGGCCGCCAACATCAGCGCGGACGCGGTGGGCGATTTTACGCCCGACGAGCTGATGAAGCGCGTGTCGCTGCTGCTCAGGCACGAGCTGCAAAAGACGGGCAGCAAGCTCGAGGTGGTGAACGAAACGAAGGGCGGGATACGCATCCACGGGGACATCAACAGCCTCGTGCAGGTGGTCAACAACCTCGTATCCAACGCGGCCTTCGCGACGCACATGAAGGGCGGCGGCAGGATTACCGCCCGCTTCACCCTCGCGGAAACAGGGCTTCGCCTCACCGTGGAGGACAGGGGCGTGGGCATCGCCTCGGATGTGAGGGACAGGCTTTTCCGCCAGATGATCACCAACAAGGGCACGCAGGGTACAGGGCTTGGCGTGTATATCTCCAACACCGTCATCAAGGCCAAGTTCGGCGGCAGCATGTGGGCCGAGGACAATCCGGGCGGCGGCGCCATATTCGGCCTTGAGATTCCGCCCGAGTACCTGACAAGAAGCGAGAAGCTTCAGGAGGAGGCCAGAGCGCAGTGAGGAAAAACAGAGCTGGCGGACAAAAACTCGATTTTTCAATACTTACGCTGGATGACGATCCCATCATGACCGCCACATTGCAGGCGTATTTCACCACATCCGGATACACGGTGGATGTGGAGACCGACCCCTACATGGGCATAGAGCGGATCAGGAATACCCATTACGACATATTGCTCCTCGACTTTCTCATGGCGCCCATCACGGGCGATCGGGTCATCAGCGAGATACGCACCTTCGACAAGGAGGTCTACATCATACTGCTCACGGGGCACAAGAGTTTGGCCCCGCCGGTGCGCGCGCTGCGCGAGTTGGACATACAGGGCTATTATGAGAAGAGTGAGCGCTTCGACCAGCTTGAGCTGCTCATTGAATCCTGCGTGAAGAGCATTAAACAGATGCGCACCATCAAGTCCTACAGGGACGACCTCGACCGCAAGAACCGTGAGCTGGAGCAGATGTACGCTTCGCTGGGCGACAGCTACATGGAAGTGATCCGCACGCTGCGCCTCGTGGTGGACGCGCGGGACATCTATACGAGGGGCCATTCGGACAGGGTTTCGCACTATGCGCTGCGCATCGCGCGCGAGCTTGGCCGGGACGACGGCTTCTGCGAGCGCGTGCGGCTCGCCGGGCTCTTTCACGACGTGGGCAAGGTGGCAATCCCAGACAGCGTCCTCTTAAAACCCGGCAAGCTCACGGGCGCCGAGTATGAGATGATCATGCTGCACCCCGAAAAGGGCTGCGAGATACTCTCCGCGATCAGCGCCTTCTCGGACATTGCCGAGATCGTGCTGCAGCATCACGAGCGCTACGACGGCTCCGGCTATCCCAACGGGCTTGCCGGGGAGGAAATCCGGCAGGAGGCGCGCATCATCACCGTGGCGGATGCGTTTGACGCCATGACCTCCCACCGGATATACAGGGACAACCTCACCTTTGAGTATGCCGTGGACCAGCTCGTCGGCTGCCGGGGCAGCCAGTTCGACCCGGTCGCGGTGGACGCGTGCCTCAGGGTGCTGGAGAATTATGAAGAATTGCAAAAACAGGTCGCCTGGACTTTCGGCGGCCAGGCGGAGGCGGATGAAGAAGAATGAAGAATAAAGCTCCTTTTGATACGCCGGGCTATACGGAGCTCGGCAGCGCGCTCGCGGGCATCGCCAAATTCGGCGACGCGAAGGCCGTCGCGTGGTACGACCGCGCGGGCAAGAAATACGACAAGAGCTACGCGGAGCTTGCCTACGACGCGGCGGCGTTCGCGGCGGCGCTCGCTCGCAACGGCTATGCGGGGAGCCACGTCGCCATCGCGTGCGAAAATTCCTACGAATGGCTGTGGATGTTCTTTGGCGTCACCGCGCAGGGCGGCGCGGCCGTGCTTGTGGACGTGGAGCAGACGGACGAGATGATCGTTTCCATGATCGTGCGCGCCGACGCAAAGCTGGCGGTGCTTTCCGCCCCGCTCGCACCCCTCGTGCGCGAGGCGCTCGAGCGCGAAAGGGTGCGCGTCGTCGTGGACGGGGAGGATGCGCAGCACGAGACCCTCGCGGACTTCACCGCGAGGAATACGCAGCGCGACAGGGAAAACCTCGCCGCGCTGCTCTCCAAGCGCCCCTCGCCGGAGGGTGCGGCGGCCATCGCCTATACCTCGGGCACGAGCAGCCAGCCAAAGCCCGTCGTGCTCACGCAAAAGGGCATTGCGAAAAACGCCTGCGGCTCCATTTCCATGGTCAAGCCCACGCCGCGCGTATTTACCACGCTGCCCCTGTATCATACCTACGGGCTCACCTGCGGCGCGCTTTGCATCCTTTTCGCCGGGTCGGAGCTTGGCGTCTGCGGCGACATCAAGCGCATGTCGCGCGACTTTGTGCTCTTCGACGCGCAGATACTCATGGCGGTGCCGCTTGTGGTGGAAATGATCTATCACCGCCTCGTGCACGGCATGGAGGCCGCGGGTTATAAAAGCGTGTGCAGCGGCTCGCTCTGGCGCTTTGGCCTGCTCAATTCGCTGGGGCTCGGGCGGCCGATGAAGTGGCTCGTCAAGGCCAAGAACAAGGGCGTGGGCAGCATGAGCACCATCATCTGCGGCGGCGCACACCTCTCCCATTCCATCGCGGACAACATGCTCGCCTTCGGCATACTCGTGCTCGAGGGCTATGGCATCACGGAATGCTCGCCGCTGGTGAGCGTGAACCGCGTCTGCTGCCGCAAGCCGCACAGCGCGGGACTGGTGCTGCCGGGTTACCGCGTGCGCATCGACAATGGGGAAATCCTCATCGCGGGCGATATGCTCATGAAGGGGTATTATAAGGATGAGGAGGCCACCGCCGAGGTCTTTGACGGCGAGTGGTTCAAAACCGGGGACATGGGCTCCCTGGATTCCGACGGATTTTTGCACATCACAGGCAGGAAGAAGAACCTTATCGTCCTCAAAAATGGTAAGAAGATCGCGCCCGAGGAGATCGAGAGCTATCTGCAAAGCGCGCCCCTGGTGCGGGAGGTGATTGCCCACGGCGCGCCCTCCGGCGAATCCACGGACGACGTGCGCCTCGCCGTGACCATCTACCCCGACCCGGAGGCCACCACGGGCATGAGCCCCTACGAGGTGCTCGAGCGGCTGCAGCGCTTTGTGGACGGCGTCAACGCGCGCCTGCCCGCGTACAAGCAGATACAGATGGTGAATTTAAGCTCGCGCGAATTTGAAAAGACGTCGAGCAGAAAGATAAAGCGTTAAGGAGGAGCGGGCTTTGCTTGAGCTGATCGCGGAAATCATCAACAACATCACCGGCAAGAAGGACATCACGCCGGATACGGATTTGATCAAGGACCTTGAACTGACGAGTTTTGACGTGATGAACCTCATCTGCGCCTTTGAGGAGAGGTTCGACACCACCATCCCCACGCGGGACGTGTGGAATCTGCATTATGTGAGCGACATCATCCAGTACATGCGCGAAAGGGGCATCACCGAGCCGTGAGGTTTTTTGACGGCGGCCGTTACTGTGTTTATCTTGAACCCGCGTGCGATTTGAGCAAAAGCGAGGAGTTGCTCATGGAATGCGCCGCGGGCTTTTGCGCGCGCGCCGGCCTGCCGTGCCCGGACGCGGACGCGCTCAGGAGGACGCCCGAGGGGAAGCCCTATTTCGACCGACCGCGCGCCCCGCTCTTCTCGCTCAGCCACAGCGGCGGCCTGTGGGGCTGCGCCTTTTCCACGGCCAGGATTGGCTTTGACGTGGAACGCGTGCGCGCGCGCGACTGGCGCGCCGTCGCCAAACGCTTTTTTCATCCCGCCGAGCGGGACATGGCCATGGAAGGCGGGGAGGAGGCCTTTTTCCGCCTTTGGACCGCCAAGGAAAGCTATGTGAAATACCTCGGCACAGGTATAGACGAAACCTTTTCCACCTTCTGCCTCGCACACAACGGCGGCATTTCGGGCGAATCTTTGGGCGTATGCTTCGCGCGTCCGCCCGTGCCGGAGGGCTTTTTCGCCTGTGTGTGCATGGCGCAGGAACAGCCCGTTTACCTCAACGCATATCAGGCCGCAGGCGCGGCGAGACCCATAGGCAATTGATAACGAATCAGTGAAAATTGACGAGAACCATATGAAAAGCGCCCGCTTTCGCGGGCGTTTGCTTAAGTTTACCATCGGCGATTCGCTTTGGGCTAACCCATGCCAATCCCCGATTGCCGTGAATCAAAACGGCGCGTTGTTATTTTCCGGCTCGCCGGTTTCGTGCAGGCGCTGTTCGGGGGAGACGACGAGCGTGCCGTGCTTTTTGATATAGGCGTAAATTGCGTCCGGAAAGAGTATGTCCTGTTTTTTCCATTTCACCTGATTGGCGATTGCCGCGGTATCGTTTCCGCCCGAGGACATGTATTCCGAGCTCACCACGGCATAGCTTTTTTCCATGTCAAGCGGCGTGCCGTCGCGCAGGGTGATCTTCTGTATTTTATGGAAGGCGGGCTTTGTGTGATCCACATGCACGATCAGGCCCGAAAACAGCAGCCCCGCGTTGTTGCCAAAACGCTCCGGCACATAGATGAGCTCGAACAAATCCCAAAGCTGCTTGCCGCTCATGCGCGTCGTGTAGATGGGATCGTTGAAGCTCGTCACGGCAAGCACGTCTTCGCGCGTTACGGGTCCCGGCACGATTTTGCCGCCCGCGGTGGTGGCGTTCATGTAGGCAACCTGTGCGTGGGCGGCATGGAGCATGCAATCGGCGAGGAAGTTGCCAAGCTTGGTTTCGTGCGCGAGATGCAGCTCCCACTCCTGCGTGGCATGCCCCAGCACTTCGTCAAAATAGGCGGCGAAAGGCGCGCACACCTCGTCGGCATAGGCGCGGTACGCTTCGTTCACGGGCGCGTCGCGCCGCGTGAGATGGACGCGGCATTCGCGGCGCACGACCCGGTTTGCCTGCGGGTCAAACCACAGCCGCGCGTGCGGCAGGCTCGCGCCCGCAAAGCCGCCCTTGAGCACGGCGGCGTTTAAAACCACGTCCGCGTAATCCCCGGGGATGTGGCCGCCGATGAACGCGTCCACGGGCGGCATGTTCGAGAGCGCGTCGTAGAGCTCGCCGCTGATGTTGCCCTCTTCGTCAATGTAGAAGGGGAAGTGCGAGAGGACGATTGTAATCTGTGCGCCTTCTTTTCGCATTTCCAAAAGATATTTGGCTGCCGCCTCTAAGGCGCTTCGCGCCTCGTAGGGCGCGAAGGCGGAGGCCGTCACCATATACGGCGTGTATTCGGTGGTGAGGCCGAGCACGCCGATTTTTACGCCCCGCTTTTCAAGCATGACCCAGGGCTTTGCGCCGCGCACGAGCGCGCCCGTTTCCCTTTCAACGATGTTGGCGCAAAGTATGGGGTAATTCGCCTGGGCGATGCAGTCTTCAAGAAAATCGCGCCCCCAGTCGAACTCGTGGTTGCCAAGCGTCATCGCGTCCGTTTTGAGCAGTTCCAGCGCCTTGACCACGGGCTTGCCGCCCCAGTGGTTGACGCAGAACTCGTCCCCTGCGTCGAGCAGGAGCGTCCCCTCGGGGTTTTCATCCCGAATGGAATCGATGAGCGTGCCGAACGCCGCCATGCCGGGGCAGGATTTGGTCTTTTTCAGGCGCCCCGCGTAGTCCGCGTGGGCGAGTATATCGATGGGGATGAGTTCGGGCATGGTAAACCTCCTCTTGTTTTTTATCCCTTCAGGCCGCCGCGCGATACGCCCGTGACGATGCTCTTGCGGAAGAAGATGAAGAGTATGATCATCGGGATCACCACGATGGTTGCGGCCGCCATCAGGCGTTCGTAACGGATGCCGCTCGAGGTCATGAACGCGTACAGGCCGAAGGGAAGCGTGCGCACCTCGGTGCTGTTGGTCACGAGCACCGTCCACAAAAACGAGTTCCAGCAGGTGATGGCGTTTAAGAGCGCGATGGTCGCGAGCGCGGGCTTTGCGATGGGCACCATCACGCGCCACAGGTACGTCCAGTTGGACGCGCCGTCCACGCGCGCGGAATAATACAGGCCGTCCGGTATGGAGAGGAAGAAGTTGCGCAGTATGTACGTATAGAAAATGCTCGCGGTGAACGGCACGATGAGCGCCCAGAGATTGTCCGTAAGCTTCATGTGCACGATGGTCTGGTAGTTGGTGATGATGAGCATTTCATAGGGGATCATCATGAGCGAGAGCATTATGGAAAAGAGCAGGTCGCGCCCGGGGAATTTGAGCCGGGAAAAGGCGAACGCCGCGAGTATGGTGGTGAAGAGCGTGAGCGCCACGCAAACGAGTGTTACGAGCAGCGAGTTGAGGAAATACTGCGCGAAGGGCGCCTTTGAGAAGGCGTACACATAGTTTTCAAACGTCGGCGCGGCGGGGAGGAGGGTGGGCGGCGTGGTGTTCACCTCCGCGGCGGTCTTGAGCGAGGAGACGAGCATCCAGAAAAACGGAAAAATCATCGTCAGCGCGCCGACGGCCAGTATCAAATAGGCGAGCGTATGCTTGATTTGTTTCATAGGCTTAGTAATTCTTCCACTTTCTTTGAATGAACAGCTGGATGGAGGTCAGCGCCAGCACGATGAGGAAAAGGATCACCGCGCTTGCCGCCGCGCGGCCGAGCTTCCACTGCACATAGAACGCGTCGTAGAGATAATACACCACCGTATAGAGGGAATACGCGGAGCCGGGCTGGCCGTTGAACAGGGGAAAAAGCTCCGTAAACACCCTCGACGCGTCTATCGTGTTGATGATGAGCGTAAGCCCGATCGTGGGCGCGAGCAGCGGCAGCGTGATGCGCGTGAAGATCTTGCCTGCCCTTGCCCCGTCTGCGCGCGCGGCGGTGTAGTACTGCGGGTTCACGTTCTGATAGCCCGCGAGCAGCAGGATGATGGTGAAGGGCAGCATGCTCCATATGCCGTAGATGATGAGCGCGGCGAGGTTGTACGCGGGGTTGTTGAGCCAATTGATCGCCTTGACGCCAAAGAGGGAAAGGAGGTAATTGATGAGGCCGAAATCGTAATTGAACATCCATTTCCACACGAGGCCGATCGCCGTGATGGAGGTGACC
>JAEWMV010000087.1 GCA_023393045.1 Bacillota bacterium
CGTCGATATCCATCGCCTTTATGGGCACGCATTGCGCAAGCTGCGCGATGCCGCCGTTGCCGGGCAGCGCATACAGGCGCTTGATGCGCGGGCTTTTAGAAAGCTTCTGCGCGATGGCGTGCTCGCGCCCGCCGCCGCCGATGATCATGACGTTCATGCTTCTCTCCATAGCGCAATCAGTGATGGAACAGCCGAAGCCCCGTGAAGAGCATGGCCATTTCGTATTTGTCGCAGGCGGCTATCACGTCCCCGTCGCGCACGGAGCCGCCCGGCTGCGCAACGTAGGATACGCCGCTCTCCTTTGCGCGCTCGATGTTGTCTGCGAAGGGAAAAAACGCGTCGCTGCCAAGCGATACGCCGGAAAGCTTCGCGATATGCGCCGCGCGCTCACCCGCCGTAAGGGGAGCGGGCTTTTCCGAAAAGAAAGCGCGCCAGCCGTCGCCGTTGAAAATGTCAGTCGAACGGCCGGAAATGTAAAGATCGATCAGATTGTCCCTGTCGGGCCGCTTGAGCGTGGGCAGGAAGGGGAGGGAGAGCGCCTTTTCGTTCCGGCGCAGCCACCAGATATCCGCCTTGTCGCCCGCGAGGCGCGTGCAGTGGATGCGGGATTGCTGCCCCGCGCCCACGCCGATGGCCTGGCCGCCATAGGCAAAGCAAACCGAGTTGGACTGCGTGTATTTAAGCGTGATGAGCGCGAGCATCAAATCGCGCTTCGCTCCGTCGGGGATATCCTTCCTTGCCGTGACGGCGTTTTGAAGGAGCGTTTCGTCTATCACCGCATCGTTTCGCGGCTGTTCGAAGGTGAGGCCATAGACCTGCTTTCTTTCCATGCGCTGCGGCTCGTACGTTTCATCCATTTGCAATATGCTGTAGTTGCCGCCGCGTTTGGAGCGCAGCAATTCGAGCGCCTCTTTCGTATAGCCCGGCGCGATGATGCCGTCGGACACCTCGCGCTTGATAAGGGACGCCGCTATCCCGTCGCAAACATCGCTTAGCGCGATGAAATCCCCGAAGGAGGACATGCGATCGCACCCCCTCGCGCGCGCGTACGCACAGGCGACGGGGGAATCGTTGAGGCCCTCGATATCGTCGACCGCGCACGCCTTCATATCGATATCCGAGAGCGGCAGCCCCAGCGCCGCGCCCGCGGGGCTCACATGCTTAAAGGACGCTGCGGCGGGAAGGCCCGTCGCATCCTTCAGTTCCTGCACGAGCTGATAGGCGTTGAGCGCGTCGAGAAAATTGATGTAGCCCGGCTGGCCGTTGAGCACTTCGAAGGGCAGTTCGCCCTCCTCGCAAAAAATCCGCGCGGGCTTCTGGTGCGGGTTGCAGCCGTATTTCAGGGGCAACTCCTTCATGCCGTTATACCTCCAATGATTCAATCGTACTTGTTAATCAGCCTGTCCGTATACGCGCCGCTTGCGATATCCGTAAAGCGCACATAGAGCGAAACCTTGTTTTCGCCGTCGAGCGCCGCCCAGATATCGTCTGCGAACGCGTCCAAATCGGCGGGAATATTTATGGGCAAGGGGTCGCCCGTAAAGCCGGGCAGGGGAGATGCATCCTTTTGATAGGTATGGATGAAATGTCCCGCGCCCGGAAGCGGCACATAATCGTAGATTCCGCGCAGAGTGGAGAGGCCCTTATCACCTCCGGGTTTCAGGATGGAAAGCCTGTAGGAGAATCCGCCGGAAAAGTCCAGCAGCCCGCTGATGCGCGGCGTGAAATGTGGCGCGTCCGGCTCGAAGGTGCGCGTTTGCAGCGCTTTTTCAAAGGTTGAACCATGTCGCAGCGCGTCGCGTATCGTGTCGCTCTGGTCGCCGTTGGCGACGATGGTCGCCCCATCCAGCGTGCGCACGGGCGCGTACAAAATCAGGCTCGGGTCGGATGGGTTTGCGCCGCCCAAAAGGCGTATCATAACGTCGTCCCCGCTGCGGAAGAAGACGCGGCTGCGGCTTGCGGTACTTCTCCCCATGATGAAATAGACAAGCGCGGCCGTGCGTCCGTCCGGGCAAAGGCCCAACGCGATGCCGCGTCCGGGATAGCTGTTTTTTGCAAGCAGGTTGGTCATATCAAAAAACTTCATGCGTTTTTCTCCCCGTCGTTCAGACTTTGGCGCACCCTTTGGCAAACAAGCTCCGCGGCCGCGGGGAGGAGCTGCCACTCCGCTTCCTCCATCACGCGCCGCTGCAGGGTTTCCGGCGTGTCGCAGGGCTGCACGCGTACGGTTCTTTGCATCAGCACGCGCCCGCCGTCGGGCACTTCGTTCACCATATGCACCGTGGCGCCCGTCACGGCGTCACCGGCGGCGAGCACCGCCTCATGGACTTTTATGCCATAAAACCCCCTGCCGCAAAAGGCGGGTATCAGCGAGGGATGCACGTTTATAATCCTCTCCGGATAGCGCGAAACGAAATCCGCGCTCAATATGTGCAGAAAGCCCGCGAGCACGATCACATCGATGGCGTTTTCGTACAGGATATCGAGCAGCTCTGCCTCAAAGGCCTCGCGCGACGCACAATCCGCGTATGCGGCCACGGCGGTTTTGATGCCTGCCCTCTTCGCCCGCTCAAGGGCATAGGCATCCGCGCGGCTTGCGACGACCAAAGCGATCTCACCGCTTGTGAGCGCGCCGCCCGACTGCGCGTCGATAAGGGCCTGCAGGTTGGTGCCGTTGCCCGACACGAGCACGGCGATGCGCGGCGTCAGCATAATATAAGGCCTTCCTCGCCCCAAACGAGTTCGCCGATAGGGTAGGCGTCGATTCCTTCCGCGCGAAGATGGGCGACGGCCCTGTCCGCCTGCTCAGGCGGCACAATCACGCTCATGCCCACGCCCATGTTGAAGGTGTGGAACATTTCCTCCTCCTCAATGCCGCCAAGCGCCATAAGGAACTTGAACACCGGCAATACGCGCACGCTTTTGCGCTCGATTTTTGCGGTAAGGCCTTTTTGAAAGCTGCGCGGTATGTTTTCATAGAAACCGCCGCCCGTGATGTGGGCGATGGAGTGGACGTCCACCTTGCCAATGAGCGAAAGGATGGGCTTGACGTAGATGCGCGTGGGGGTCAACAGCGCCTCGCCCAGCGTTTTGCCAAGCTCCGGATTGAACTGCGCGAGCAGCGCGCTCTCCATGGGGATGAGCTTTCTCACCAGCGAAAAGCCGTTGGAGTGGATGCCGGAAGAGGGCAGCGCGATAATAACATCTCCTGCTTTTGCGCGGGAAGCGTCGAGCAGCGCGCTCCTTGCGACCTGTCCCACGCAGAAGCCCGCCAGATCGTATTCGCCCGCGGGATAGAAGCCCGGCATTTCCGCGGTTTCGCCGCCGATGAGCGCGCAGCCCGCCTGACGACAGCCTTCCGCCACGCCCTTGACAATGTCCGCGGCGACAGCGGGCACGAGCTTGCCCGTCGCGATATAATCGAGGAAAAAGAGCGGCTTTGCACCGTGGCAGACCACGTCGTTTGCGCACATGGCCACGCAATCTGTGCCAACCGTGTCGTGCCTGTCCGTGGCAAAGGCGGCCTTGAGTTTTGTGCCCACGCCGTCCGTGCCGGAAACGAGCACATTCTCGCCCAGCGCGTACATGCCGCCGAAGGAGCCCAGTCCTTGCAATACGTTCGCGTCGAAGGTGGAAGCTGCGTGCGCCTTCATGCGCGCGACGGCCTCATAGCCCGCCTCAACGTCCACGCCCGCGTCCTTATAGGTATAAGCCATGTGGCCCTCCTTATTTGTCCAACAGGTTCTTTTTGCCGCACTTGAGCAAATCGCCCACATCCTCGGGGTACTTCCCATCAAAGCAGCCCGCGCAGAAATTGCACGCCGCGCCCTCCACCGTTTTGAGCAGGTCGTCATGGCTCAGGTAGCTGAGCGAATCCGCGCCGATGAACTTTCTTATTTCCTCGACCGAATGGCTCGCGCCGATGAGCTGCTCGTGGGAGGAGGTGTCGATGCCGAAAAAGCACGGGTGCATCACGGGCGGGGAGCTCACGCGCATGTGGATTTCCCGCGCGCCCGCGAGCCTGAGCATCTCCACGATGCGCCTGCTCGTCGTGCCGCGCACGATGGAATCATCCACCAGCAGCAGCCGCTTGCCGCGCACGTTGCGCTTCAGTGCGCTGAGCTTTAGTGAAACGTCCATCTCGCGCTTGCCCTGCGAGGGCTGTATGAACGTGCGGCCGACATAGCGGTTTTTCGAGAGGGCGATGGTGAAGGGAAGACCCGCCTGCCGCGCGTAACCCATGGCGGCGTGCATGGCGGAATCCGGCACCGCGGCGACGACGTCGACCTCGGCCGGGGAGGAGAGGGCCAAAAGCTCGCCCGCGCGCTCCCGTGCCCGGTGCACGGGGATGCCGTCGATGTCCGAATCGGGACGGGCGAAGTAGACATACTCAAAAATGCAAAGCGCGGTGTCCGAGGCGTGCGCCGCCTGATAGGATTTCAACCCGCGCTTGTCCGCAACGATCATTTCTCCGGGGCGAAGGTCGCGTATGAACTCCGCGCCGATGGTGTCGAATGCGCAGGATTCCGAGGCGATTACGTACGCGCCGTTGAGCTTGCCCAGCGCCAGCGGGCGTATCCCCTTTGGGTCGCGCACGCCGATGAGCGCGTCGGGTGTCATGATGGCGAGGGCGTAGCTGCCCTTCATGCGCGCGGCGGCCTTAACGATGCCGTCGACGATGCCGTTCTGGGCGTTTCTCGCGATGAGCGCGGCGATGACCTCCGAATCGATGGAGGTTTCAAATGTGGCGCCCTCACTTTCCAGCTCCGCGCGAAGCTCGCGCGCGTTGATGATGTTGCCGTTGTGGGCGAGCGCGAGCTGCGTCTTTTTATAGTCGACGACAAGGGGCTGCGCGTTGAGCAGCAGACTGTCGCCCATGGTGGAATAGCGCACATGGCCGATGGCGAGACTGGCTCCGGCCAAATTCGCAAGCCCGTCGCGAAACGGCCCCGGCACCAGCCCCATTTCTTTGTGGCAGAGGATGCGCCCGTCGCGCACGGCGGCGATGCCGGCACTTTCCTGCCCGCGGTGCTGCAGGGCGAAAAGCCCGTAGTAGGCCGCCTCCACCGCGTCGATGTCGGGGGTGGCGCAATAGATGCCGAATACCCCGCATTCCTCTCGCATGCAGTCTCCGTCCGGCTTGAGCCGGTCATAGGGCGCCATCAAACGGATGTCATGCGGCATGTTACTCTCCCATCAGGCGCTTGATGATTTCGTGGTAAGCATCCTCCACCTCGCCAAGATCCTGGCGGAACCTGTCCTTGTCGAGCTTTTTGCCCGTGGCCATGTCCCAGAAGCGGCAGGTGTCGGGGGAAATCTCGTCGGCAAGCACCAACTCGCCGCGGCAGCGCCCGAACTCCAGCTTGAAGTCGATGAGTTCTATGCCAAAGCCCGCGAGGTATTTCGATAATATCTCGTTCACGCGGAAGGAGTATTCTTTTACCTTTTCCATCTCCGCGTCCGTGGCGAGGTTGAGCGCGCGGATATAATAGGAATTGATAAACGGGTCGCCCAACGCGTCGTTTTTATAGCTGAACTCGAGTATCGTGCAGGCGAGCGCCATGCCCTCGGGCACGCCCATGCGCTTGGTGAAGCTGCCTGCCGCCTTATTGCGCACAATCACTTCTACAGGCAGGATCTCCACGCGCTTCACCGCGCTTTCCCTCTCCGAGAGCTGCTCGATAAAATGCGTGGGAATGCCGTTTTTTTCAAGCAGGTGGAAGAAGTGGTTGCTGACCTTGTTGTTCACGATGCCTTTGCCGAGGATGGTGCCTTTTTTGAGGCCGTTGAAGGCCGTGGCGTCGTCCTTGTAATCGACGATGACGATTTGCGGGTCGTCCGTGGCGAATACCTTCTTGGCTTTTCCCTCGTAGATTTGCCCGAGCTTCTTCATATTTTATAAATCTCCTTTTGCAGCGCCGAGTCTGTCTCGGCGGCTTTTTCATTCATAAGCTGCATATGGCGCGCGAGCTTATTTGAAAGCTCCGCGCAGCCGAGCGCGAGGATGCGCACAGCCAGCAGCGCGGCGTTAGTTGCGCCGTCGATGGCGACCGCCGCCACGGGCACGCCCTTTGGCATCTGCACGGTGGAAAGCAGCGCGTCGAGTCCGCCTAAATCGCTTGATTTTACCGGTACGCCGATGACGGGCAACCCTGTGTTGGCCGCGATTGCGCCCGCGAGGTGCGCGGCTTTTCCGGCTATGGCGATAATCACGCCGTAGTCCTCACTTGCGCAGCTTTTGGCAAACGCCGCGAGCGCATCCGGCGACCTGTGTGCCGAGAGCACGCGCGCGCAGTGCGGCACGCCGAATTCATCCAGCACGGCCAGCGCTTCGCGGGCGAGGGGGAGGTCGGAGGCGCTGCCCATGATCACGGCCACTTTTTTCATAATAGAATAGCTCCTTTAATCGAAAATGAAAACGAGCCTGGTCTTTATGCCGGGCTCTAGAATTTTTTGCGCATGAGGGTATGGCGGATGATGCCGCCGATATAGTGCTGCGGGGAGTAGAGCATGGGCGCGCCCTCCACATCGTAATTGAGCTCGTCCATGAAGAGCATGGGCGTACCCACGGGCACTTTGAATAAGGCGGAGAGCTTCGCGTCCGCGGAGGCGGGGCTGATCTCTGTGACGTCCATATACGGCTCGAGGCCGCAAAAGCGCTTGAGGAAGGAGAAGATGGGCGCGCGCAGATCCGCGTCCGTGAAGGATGCGTCCTTCACGAGCGAGAGGGGGATATAATCCTCGCAGTAAATGGCGGGGATATTGTCCGCGCCGACGAGGCGCGATACGAGCAGCACTTGCGCGCCCACGGGGATGGCAAGGCGCGCGGCGATGATTTCATCCGCGTGGCGCCTTTCCTGTTTGACGAAAAGCAGGCCGGGCGTGTAGCCGCATTGGGCGATCATGTCGGAAAATTCGATTTCGATATCCATGCGCACCTTGATGTTGAGCACATGGCGGTTGATGACGGTGCCGACGCCGTGACGGCGGCTGATGAACCCTTCGCGCTCGAGCTGGGCGAGGCTGTCTCTCAACTGGGTGCGGCTGATATTCAGCCGTTCGGCCAGGATGCTTTCGCGCGGCAGGCGTTCCGCGTGCCGGTAGGCGCCGTCCCGCATTTCCGTGAGAAGCTTTGCGCGGACGGATTGCATATGCGCGTGGTCGAACGTTTCCATCGGCGGGCCCCTTGAAATTGAAATAGGTAATACCTAAAAGGTAGTACCTTTAGGCTCAAAGCGTATCACGTTTCTCTGCGCTTGTAAAG
The DNA here is from genome assembly GCA_023393045.1 of Bacillota bacterium. Taxonomy (GTDB): domain Bacteria; phylum Bacillota; class Clostridia; order Christensenellales; family CAG-138; genus Phil1. The sequence goes on from JAEWMV010000087.1 coordinate 7,265, forward strand.
CGAAATGTGAGATTATATATCGATTCATGTTTCTGCATCTTGTATGTGCGAATTGCGATGACAACAAAATGGATGAAGAAGTCGATATTGCGGGCTGATGCGGAGGGCAACCGGATTTGCCGGGGTTATAGACTTTAAAGAAGATGGGGTATATAACCAAATTGTAGATAATTGTAGATCATAGAAAAGAATATATAGAAGATAATTTTGATTCTTTTGGAAAGCAAGTATTCACGCATTCTGCGCAAATCGTTGACGTTAACAGGTTATTGGCACAAGTTTTGTCTTGCATGGGAGGATGGCCGTGATGAAATAACAGATATACGAC